>JANOYR010000042.1:0-36810 GCA_031428975.1 Polaromonas sp.
CTGTGAGCCCCAAATAGAAATGTCACCCCCCTACGATTAGAACTGTCACCCACAGACGGGTTAAACGACAGAGGCAAACAAATGGGTGATCAAGACAAGGTGCTGCGGCAAGCGTGCAAAGCTGCAGTGCTACAAAAGGTATTGGAAGGCCAAATCACGCAAGTGCAAGCGGCGCTGGATTTGGGCTTAAGCAGGAGACAAATCATCCGCTTGAGCCAAGCCATGCGCAGGCACGGGCAGGCAGGCCTTGCACATCAACTCAAAGGCAAACCCAGCAACCGCAGGACATGTGCGGCTGAGCAACAGCGCGTGCTCGATATAGTTAAAGAGCGCTACAGCGACTTTGGCCCCACGTTAGCTGCGCAATACCTTGGCCATCAGCACCAATACAGCGGCAGCATCGAGCAACTGAGGCTATGGATGATCCAGGCCGCGCTGTGGCGACCTAAACAGCGACGCAAGACGCGCAATCATCCCTTGCGCGAGCGCAGACCGCGCTTTGGCGAGCTCGTGCAAATTGACGGCAGCCACCACGACTGGTTTGAGGGCCGCGCAGCCAAATGCTGCTTGACGGCTTTTATAGACGATGCCACGGGCCAAGTCCTAGGGGCACGCTTTAGCGCACAGGAAACCACGCAAGACTACTTTGCCGTGCTCAAGGCATACGTCCAAACGCACGGCAGCCCACTGGCCATCTACAGCGACAGGCACGCCATCTTCACCAAACACGACCTGCAGGATCCAGATCCGACTCAATTTGAACGCGCCCTGCTACAGCTGGGCATTGAGCCCATCTGCGCACGTAGCCCCCAAGCCAAAGGGCGCGTGGAGCGGCTCTTTCAAACCTTGCAAGACAGGCTGTGCAAGGCCATGCGACTGGGTGGCATCAATGACATGCAGGCAGCCAACCTCTATTTGAGCGACTACATAGCCGATCATAATCAGCGCTTTGCGGTTGAGCCCAAAGACAGCCAAGATGCGCATACGCCCTATGGCGCTACACCCGAGCAACTGGCGCGTATTTGTGCGCTGCACCATACCAGACAGCTGGGCAGCAATGGCAGCTTGCGCTTTGAGGGCAGCGTCATCCAAGTCAAGGCCCAGACGCATGCGCCCAGCAAAAGCGCAGCCGTGGGGGTGGTGCAGTACAGCAGTGATCGCCTGGAGATCCTTTATCGGGGCCAGGTGCTTGAGCACCAGCGCTTTGAGCTGCATCCGCACCTCTCGGGTAAAGGCTCTACGAGTGCAAAAGGCATCAATGTGCAGGTGGATGCGCTGGCCAAGCAAAAAAGGCAATTGGCCAGCTTGATGGCGCAAATGGCGCACCAAGATGCCCAGCGCGGCGCTGGCCACTACGGCTTTGCGCGTTGATACTTGTGGCGTTGAACAAGTCGATGTTTACAAGAGCGCGCTGCAAAGGCTTGTAGCTGCTATACGGGTGCGCCCGCAACAGATGCGTGACAGGCTCGAGCGACTGCCATTCACGGCTACGATTGCGCAGTATTGGCGCGCAGCTACGCGGCCCTAGCGGCCTGCTACATGGGGCGTTGCCCCATGCCCCAATAGCCGATCTTTGCCAGTCTGATGCGCTGTACACTCTCACAGTTGTGACATTTCTACTTTGGGCTGAGGTGTGACATTTCTACTTTGCACTGACAATGCAGCAGAGAGGGTTTGTACTATGCTAGCAGGCATAGAATGTAATTGCGCAGCATATAGTAAGATCAAAATTGCGGCTGATTTAGCCACTACTTATCGCCAACCACCACATGCCAACCATCAGCAGCTTTTACGGAATATTGATTCAAATGTTTTGGAGAGAGCACGCCCCACCGCATTTTCATGCGTTGTACGCCGAAAATGAAATTTTGGTTGACATACGGACGCTAGAGGTCATGCAAGGCAAAATGCCTCGCCGTGCGCAGGCTTTGGTGCTTGAATGGGCGCAAGAACACCGCGCAGAACTCATGGAGGACTGGGAATTATGCATGCAGAACCAATCACCAAAAAAAATCACCCCCTTGAGCTAAATCCCCCCGTGCAACCCATGATGCCATGGCGCATTACACAGGTGCAAGCACTAGGCGACTACCGCCTAAAAGTGAGGTTTGTGGACGGACTAGAAGGCTATGTTGATATGCACGGCTTGGTACACTCGCAGTCTGCAGGTGTGTTTGCGGCTTTAAGTCAGAAAAACATTTTTTCGCAAGTTTTTCTAGAACACGGTGCAGTCACTTGGCCGGGTGAAATAGACCTAGCCCCAGATGCTATGCACAAAGAGATCGCAATGCATGGAGAGTGGGTGTTGTGCTAGGTTTCTGAAGTGACTGGGGCGGATTCAAGCACGAAGTGCGTCAGTAGGAAGTTTAATCGGTTTCAAAGCCAAGCCATAAAACACCTCATGCGGCGTTTTATAGGCCAGACATTTACGCAATCGAAACGCCTGCTCGCTTAGCAGCAGCCAATAGGCCTTTGTCTAAACTGGCAATTTTTGCGTTATTGCCATTGCCAGCGCCTTATGTACCGCGTCAAAGCCTTGGGGGTTATGCCGCACGGCAAAGCGCAAGTGCGCAGCTATGGGCGATGCAGTGCGCATGTAGCGCACTGGCACGCTACGCCAGCCTCCCAAATTAACTCTGCGTAACGCTGATTCGCTGCTGAAGCTGGCAATACCCAAGCCAACGCTACCGATGCGTCAACGACTATCGTTATGTCACCGAATAGGCCGCACTGGCATGCAAGCAAATCGCCGCTGCGGCCGCCACATTAAGTGACTCCTCGCCGCCGGGCTGGGTGATGCGCAGGTGTTGGTTGGCCATCGCTGCTAGTTCGGGGCTAACGCCTTGACCCTCGTGGCCCAGAAGCCAAGCGGCGGGGTTGGGTAGCTTGGCTTGGTGCAAAAACTCGCCTAGGTGGGAGCTGGTGGCAAGCAGGGGCACTTTTATACTGGCTAAATCCGTAGCGCTTGCGCCTTCGACCAAGTGCAGCGCAAAGTGTGCGCCCATGCCGGCACGCAGCACTTTGGGTGACCACAGAGCGGCCGTGCCTTTAAGTGCCACAATTTGCTTAAAACCAAAGGCCGCTGCGCTGCGAATAATGGAGCCGACGTTGCCAGCGTCTTGCAGGCGGTCTAGCACCACGGTGTTGACGCCGCTTTGTAGTGGTGCTGCCACGGGCAGCGGCAGCACAAAACCCATGCGGGCGGGGGATTCGAGGCTGCTTAAACCAGCCATGAGCGCATCGGCAATTACTACAATTTTAGTAGCATCATATGACCATTTGACAGCGACATTGTGCTTAAATTCTATAAAGTAGCTTTGTGCAACCACAATAGTTGCGGGCAAAATGCCGCGTTCCATGGCGGCGCTGCACAGGTGGTCGCCTTCTAGCCAAATTTGGCCTGCTTTGCGGTAGGCGGTGCTGTCCTGGCTAAGTTTGCGCAGGGTTTTAATCAGCGCGTTGTCGCGCGAGGTGATGACTTCTGGGCTCATGCGCTAGCCTTGTGAGCCGCCGCCTCTGTCGCCGCGCGGATGGCCTCACGCACCGGCGCATAGCTGGCGCGGTGCTCAGGGCATGCACCGTGCAGGCGCAGGGCGGCCATGTGTACGGCGGTGCCGTAGCCTTTGTGGCCGTCAAAGCCGTAAAGTGGGTACTGGGCGTGCAACTGCTCGCATTGGCGGTCGCGGGTGACTTTGGCCACAATCGAGGCGGCCGATATTTCGCACACTTTGGCATCGCCTTTGACGATGGCCTCGGCGCGGATGCTTAAAGTAGGCAGGCGGTTGCCGTCCACCAAAACCAGCTTGGGCGGCAGGCGCAGGCCAGCAATGGCGCGTTGCATTGCAAGCAAGGTGGCTTGCAAAATGTTGAGGCTATCAATCTCGGCCACACTGGCTTGGCCCACGCTCACACACAGGGCTTTGGCATAAATTTCGTCAAACAGCTTGTGGCGCTGGATGGCCGAGAGCTTTTTTGAGTCTGCCAAGCCTTTGATTGGATTGGCATCGTCCAAAATCACCGCCGCTGCTACCACGGAGCCAGCAAGCGGGCCGCGCCCTGCTTCGTCCACACCGGCTATCAGGCCAATCTCGTGCCACACCAAACCCGATTTTTGCGCATCCAAAAACTGCCGCGCCAACTTGGGTGCTGCCTTGGATTTGGCAGCGCGCTTGGCAACCAGTTTGACGGGCTTTTTAGCGGGTTTACGGGTGGATGACTGAATGGATGGCATCGGTGGCTAACTGGGCGGTATCTTGGGAAAGCTGGGCGTGCAGCACGGCAAAGCGTGCCTGTATGCCCCGTATTGTCTCAGGAGAATCGAGCAATTGCCCCAAAGCTTGGCTCATGGCAAGGGGCGTAGCAGCATTTTGCAGCAGTTCGGGCACCACAAACTCGCCGCACAAGATGTTGGGCAGCCCTACCCATGGCTGGTATTTTTGGCGGCGCATGATCTGCCAGCTGAGCCAATGCATGTTGTAGGCAATCACCATGGGTTTTTGAAACAGCGCCGCCTCCAGCGTGGCGGTGCCGCTGGCAACCAAGGCCACATCACAGGCCGCCAGCGCCGTGTGCGACTGGCCTTGCAGCCACGTGATGCGCTCAAACACCCCCGCATCGCGGGCGGCCTGCTGAATAGATTCTGTCAACGCTGGAATCATAGGTACTACTATTTTAATAGCACACTTTGACCATATGGCAGTGACATTGGGCTGAAAAACCTTAAAAAATCGACTAGCAAGGTATTTCACCTCACTGGCGCGGCTACCGGGCAATACGGCCACCACGGTGTCGCTGGGGTCAAAACCCAGCGCTGCGCGTGCGTTGGCCTTGCGCTGCGCCAGCGCCTGCGCATCGGGCGGCTGCGCCACCATTTTCGCCAGCGGATGGCCCACAAAAGTAGCAGGAATACCTGCTTTTGTATACAGCTCTGGCTCAAACGGAAATACACAAAGCATGTGGTCTACCGCAGCTCGGATCTTGTCAATCCGCTCGCCGCGCCAAGCCCAGATAGACGGGCTGATGAAATGCACTGTTTTAATGCCCGCTGCCTTGAGGGCGCGTTCTAAATCAAGGTTGAAATCGGGCGCATCAATACCGATGAACACGTCGGGCGGATCGGCCAAGAGCTTAGCCAAGAGCTGACGCCGGATGCCCACGATCTCGCGGTAATGCCGCAGCACCTCCACATAGCCGCGCACCGCCAGCTTTTCGTGTGGCCACCATGGGGCAAAGCCGCGTTTGGCCATCTGCGGGCCACCAATACCAAAAGTTTGCACACCGGGCCAGCGGGCTGTGATGCCGTCTAGTAGCAAACCTCCGAGCAGGTCGCCCGAGGTTTCGCCAGCAACCAGCGCAATCCGCAGTGGTTTAGCGAACGATGCCACGGCTAGGCTGCACTTGCTCTAAAAAGTCTAGCATCATACGACCGTCTGGCGATGACATTGGGTTATTTTCCTCAATTTTCGCAATTTCAAGCTTGGCTGCATCCAGTGTAAGTTCGTCACGGTACAAAGCTTTGTGCATGGCTTTGATACCGCTGATACGCTCTGGACCAAAGCCGCGCCGCTTGAGGCCTTCGTAGTTCATGCTGCGGGCAGCGGCAGGCTGGCCCTGGCACATGACAAAAGGCGGCAAATCGGCAAACAGCAGCGAACACATGGCCGTCATGCTGTGTGCACCAATGCGCACAAACTGGTGTACCACAGTAAATCCACCCAGTATGGCAAAGTCGCCCACCGTGACATGCCCAGCCAGCTGGCTGTTGTTGGCCAAAATCGTGCCATTACCCACCACGCAGTCGTGCGCCAAATGCACATAGGCCATCAGCCAATTGCTATTGCCCACACGGGTGATCCCGCCGCCGCCAGGCGAGCCGATGTTGAAGGTGCAAAACTCGCGGATGGTGTTGCCATCGCCAATGATGAGCTCGCAGGGCTCGCCTGCATACTTTTTGTCTTGCGGAATTGCGCCTAGCGAGTTGAACTGAAAAATCTGGTTGTCACGGCCAATGCTGGTGTGCCCCTGCAAGACTACATGAGGGCCAATGCTGGTACCAGCGGCTATGCGCACATGCGGGCCGATGACGCTATAAGCACCCACAGTAACCGATGAATCTAGCTGGGCTGCTGCGTCAACGATAGCAGTAGGATGGATATTGGAAGAACGCATTGTGCTTTTATAGGTGGCAAATGAAGTCCATGCTTTAGGCGATGGTGCGCATCGTGCACATCAGCTCAGCCTCTACGGCCAGCTCGTCGCCCACCATGGCTTTGGCTTTGAACTTGAAAATACCAGACTTCATGCGGTCTAAAGTGACATGCAAAATGAGTTGGTCGCCCGGCTCAACAGGGCGCTTAAAACGTGCACCGTCGATCCCTGCAAAATAATACACCGTCTTGTCATCGGGCACCACGCCCAGCGTGTCAAACGCCAAAAGCGCAGCTGCTTGCGCCAACGCCTCTAGCATCAGCACACCCGGCATGACAGGTCGGTGTGGGAAATGGCCGACAAAAAACGGTTCATTGATCGTGACGTTTTTCAGCGCCTTAATGGACTTGCCTTTTTCTACCTCTAGCACGCGGTCAACCAGTAAAAAGGGGTAGCGATGGGGCAGTTGCTTCAAAATTTGGTGGATGTCCATCATGGTGGTTTTACTTTATGAGTGATTTTTCTAGGTGTCGGATGCGCTCGCGCAAAGACGAGAGCTGCTTTAGTGTGACTGCATTTTTTTCCCATTGGGCATTCTCGTCGATGGGAAATACGCCAGTGTAAGTGCCAGGTTGGGTGATGCTGCGGGTCACCGTGGTAGAGGCCGATATATGCACATGGTCCGCAATGGTCAAATGCCCCAGCACCACAGCCCCGCCTCCCACCGTGCAGTGCGCACCAATGCTGGCGCTGCCTGCCACGCCCACGCAACCGGCCATCGCAGTGTGTTTGCCAATGTGCACGTTGTGGCCAATTTGGATGAGATTGTCGAGCTTGACACCGTCTTCGATGACGGTGTTGCGCAAAGCGCCTCGGTCAATGCAGGTATTGGCACCGATTTCTACGCCATCACCAATGTGCACTGCGCCAAGTTGCGCGATTTTGACCCAGCCTCCACCAGCGGCCGCATCCTGCGCAAAGCCAAAGCCATCCGCCCCGATCACCACGCCGCTGTGCAAAATGCAGTTTGCACCGACCATACAGCCACGGCCCACTGTGACACGCGATGCCAATACCGTGCCCGCCCCAATGCATGCGCCCTGCTCTATGACGCACAAGGGGCCAATGCTGGCGCTGGGGTGCACCACTGCATCCAAAGCCACCACGGCGCTTGGGTGCACGCCCACTGGATTTACCCCTGCAGGTTTAAACATGGCCGACAAACGCGCATAGTACAGATAGGCCTGCTCGTTGACAATGCAGTCACCGCGTGACTTCGCAAGGTCCGCCAACGCAGGCGGCACAATCAGGCAACCCGCTTGTGTGCTGGCAATTTGTGACTGGTATTTGGTGTGGGTGCAAAAACTGATGTCTTGCGCTTGCGCATGCTCTATGGGTGCAATGGCGCGGATTTCTCGCTGGGCATCACCCAGCAGCTGGCCGCCCAAAGCGGCTACGATGTCAGCGAGCCGCAGCATTCAGTGCGCGAATCACCTTCTCCGTGATGTCGTGCTTGGGATTGACATACACCGCCTCTTGCACTACGAGGTCATATTTTTCAGCCTCTGCCACTTGCTTGACGATTTTGTTCGCGCGCTCTAACACCGCTTGCAATTCTTCGTTTTTACGCGCGTTTAAATCTTCTTGAAACTCGCGGCGCTTGCGTTGAAAATCACGGTCTTGGTCAACCAACTGTTTTTGGCGTGTGTTGCGTTGGCCTTCTGAAAGAGTTGGTGCTTCACGCTCGTATTTGTCCGACAAAGACTTTAAAGAATTACCCAATTCATTGAGGTCTTTCTCGCGCTTGGCAAACTCGGTTTCTAGCTTAGCTTGTGCCGTTTTGGCAGAATTTGCTTCACGAAAAATACGGTCGGTGCTGACGTACCCTACGCGAAAATCTTCGGCCTGTGCCATCGGCGTGGCGCAAAAAACTGCGCCCATTGCGGTGGCGAGAAATAAAGAGCGAATAGTAGAAGTCATAGTCATACTTAAAAAGCGGTACCGATTTGGAATTGTAATTTCTGGATTCTATCGCCAGGCTGCTTGCGCAGTGGGTTGGCTATTGCCAAACGCAATGGCCCTACTGGCGAAATCCAGCTCAGTCCAAATCCGTAGGAAGCACGAAGGTCGGCTAAATTGTACTTCTCGTTCTCGGCAAACACGTTTCCAGCATCAGCAAATGCAAACAATCGCAGGCTGCGGTCGTTGCCCGCGCCGGGAAAAGGTGTTTGCAGCTCTACGTTACCAAGAAGCTTTTTAGAGCCGCCCAAAAAAGAACCCGTCACATCGCGAGGGCCAAGCGTGCTTTGTTCATAGCCACGCACCGAACCCAAGCCCCCTGCACTGTAGGTTTTGAAGACTGGAAATGGCCGACCACTGAGCCCTTTGCCCCAGGCCACATCGCCATTGAATGCCAAAGTGAACTGCTTGTTCAAGGGAACATAACGCTGGTATTGGTAATTGGCGCGAACAAAGCGGGTATCGGCTGCAATCCCCCATTCTGCGTTGAGCCTTTGCAACTGGCCGTTACTGGGCGTTAAAGCGCTGTCGCGGTCGTCACGCGACCAGCCCAGAGTAAGCGGTACAGATCGGCTTTTGTAGCCAAATTGGTTGGCGTAGGCAATATAAGCCGCAGGAATGTTGGTGCCGGGCTCAATCGTCGTTTGCTCGATACCTGCGCCAAAATACACCGTATCGGTTTCGGTAAACGGCACACCAAAACGCATGCTTGTTCCCCCCGTAATCAAACGGTAGTCACCGCCTTGGTCCTGATAAGGCTTGGTTGAGCGGTAATACGCGTCAATTGCTCTGGAAACACCATCGCTGGTGAAATACGGGTTGACCGTGGTCAAAACCAACTGCCGGTTGTATTTGCTGGTGTTAATGTCAACGCCCAAATAGTTGCCCGAACCAAAGACGTTTTCTTGCTTTACGCCCAAAACTAAAGATATCTTATCGGCGCTTGAATAGCCCGCCCCGATGGTTAAATTGCCCGTGGGCTTCTCGCCAACTGTCACCAACAAGTCCACTTGGTCTTGCGTACCGGGCACATCAACTGTCTCAACATTGACATCTTTGAAATACCCTAAACGGTCCACGCGGTCGCGCGAGAGTTTTATCTTGTCGCCGTCGTACCAGCTGGCCTCAAACTGGCGAAACTCGCGTCGAATTACCTCGTCGCGGGTGCGGTTGTTGCCACCGATGTTGATGCGCCGCACATAAGCACGCCGCGAGGGCTCTGCAACAATCGTGAAATTCACCAAGCCATTCACACGGTCGATCACGGGACGTGCCTGCACTTGGGCAAAAGCATAGCCAAAAGTTGAAAAATAATCGCTAAACGCTTTGGTGGTTTTGGCAATGTCTTCAGAATTGTAGGATTGCCCCACTTGAATCGCCACCAAAGACTTAAAGCTCTCGTCTTTGCCAATGTAATTGCCCTCAAGGGCCACGCCACTGACTACAAAACGCTGGCCTTCGCTGATATTCACGGTAAGCGACATGCCTTGCTTGTCAGGAGAAATTGCTACTTGGGTCGACTCAATTTTGAACTCAAGGTAACCGCGCGTCAGGTAATACGAACGCAGCGTTTCAAGATCGGCATTGAACTTAGGGCGCGAATACCGGTCGCTTTTGGTGTACCAGCTAAGCCAACCGCCCGTATCGAGGTCAAACAAACCCTTGAGCGTAGACTCGCTGAATGCCTTAGCCCCCACAATAGAAATTTCTTGGATTTTGGCGACATCACCTTCAACTACGCTAAAAGTCAAGTTCACGCGGTTACGCTCTATGGGGGTCACCGTTGTCAACACCTCAGCACCGTACATGCTGCGGTTGATGTATTGGCGCTTGAGCTCTTGTTCTGCACGGTCTGCCAGTGCGCGGTCAAACGGGCGGCCTTCGGTCAAACCTACATCGCGCAGGGCTTTTTTCAGCACATCTTTGTCAAATTCCTTGGTGCCCGAAAATTCAACCTCAGCAACCGTCGGACGCTCTTCCACAATCACCACCAAGACACGCCCGATCACGTCAATTCGGACATCTTTGAATAAACCCAAGGCAAACAACTGGCGAATCGCGGATGAGCCTTTGTCATCGTTGTAAGTGTCGCCCACTCGAAACGGCAGTGAGGCAAAAATAGTGCCCGGCTCGACCCGTTGCAGACCTTCAACGCGGATGTCACCCACTGCAAATGGTTCGATCGCCCACGCCATATTGGCTGCAAAGGCCAGCACAGACAGTGAAGCGATTGCGCGAAGAGTCAAAGATTTTTTAGGTTTTTTCATGAAAAAATACGGTTGGGCTTGCGGCTACACATTGCAAAGCACCTGCTTATCCAAAAATTCGGGTTACATCGTTAAACATGGCCACGGCCATCATGGCCATCAACACAGCGACACCACCGCGCTGAAAACGCTCCATCCACGCGTCTGATACCGCTTTGCCGCTCACCGCCTCCCAAAGATAATACATCAGGTGACCGCCGTCTAATACCGGCAATGGCAACAAATTCAATACGCCCAAACTCACACTGATCAGGGCTAAAAACACCAAATACTGCGTTAAACCTAGACTAGCAGACTTGCCCGCCACATCGGCAATGGTCAGCGGGCCGCTCAAATTCTTAAGCGAGGCTTGCCCAATCAGCATTTTGCCCATCATACGCAGGGTAAGCGCTGAGATTTCCCACGTTTTGACGGCACCGCGCCACAGACCATCCAGCGGGCCGTAGCGAACCACCGTGAATTCAGGCGGCGAGCCTACAAAAGCGCCTATTTTACCGACCCAGACTTGACCGTCTTTGCCCTGCTCTGCACTGGCGCTGGTCGTCACCTCGATGGGCAAGGTTTGGCCACGGCGCAACACACGCCAAAGCGCAGTAACGCCCTCTTTTCCAAGCACTTGGGCACGAATGCGCTCGCGCAGCTGGTTGCCATCTACCACCGCAAGCCCAGCAATACTCAAGACGGTATCGCCCGCCATTAGCCCCGAGCGTTGCCCTGCGCCATCTTTGCTAAGTTCGCCAATCAAAGCTTGCGTCCAAGGCGCTCCAATGCCAATGCTGCGAAATAACTGTGCATCGGCTTCTCGAACCTCCATGCGCGAGAGGGGCAAACGCAGGATGCGGGTGGAGTCTTGCCCTACGTCAAGCGCCACATCTTGGCCGTCGAGCGCCGCCTGCGTTAGTAGCCAGCGCAAATCATCCAGTGAACGCATGGGGCTGAGCTCTTCTCCCTCTAGGCCTGCCGCTTTCACTTTTTCCCCCCCGACAAAGCCTGCTTGCGCAGCAATGGAGCCTGCCACTGGGCTGGCTAAGATGGCACGCGGTTCTTTCACGCCCATCCAACTCACGCAGGCATACAGCAATACTGCCAGCAACAAATTTGCGATCGGCCCGGCTGCAACAATAGCCGCACGGGATTTCAAGGGCTGGGTGTTAAATGCTCTGTGTCTGTCTTCGGGCGGCACCGGGGCTTCGCGCTCATCGAGCATTTTGACGTAGCCGCCCAAGGGCAGCAAGCACAGTACAAATTCTGTGCTTTGCCCATTTTTTTGATTTTTAGGCGTCCAGGTGAGAATGGGTTTGCCAAAGCCGACTGAAAACCGCAGTACTTTGACCCCACAGGCTACCGCCACGCGGTAATGCCCATACTCATGGATGGCAATCAGTAAGCCCAAGGCCACTAAAAAAGAGACAACAGTCAATAGCATTAAGGCTCCAAACGGGTGACAAGCTGCTCGGCCCGTGCGCGGGTTTGCGCATCCAAGGCCAATAAATCGCCCACGTTAGCAGGTTTAGAGAACTGCTGCGCACTGAAAGTTTCCGCATTGACCGTGTGGATTTGGTCAAAGCGGATGCGCAAGTCTAAAAACGCCTGCACCGCCACTTCGTTGGCAGCGTTGAGCACCGCCGTGCTTCCCTGTGGGCCTCGCATGGCCGCCCATGCAAGTGGTAGCCCTGGAAAACGCAGGCTGTCGGCTGGTTCAAACGTCATCGCAGCCAGACTTTTAAAATCAAGCGCTTTCGCGCCACTGGCTATGCGCTCGGGCCAAGACAGGCCATAGGCGATAGGACCGCGCATGTCAGGCGTGCCCAGTTGCGCCACAATCGATGCGTCTTTGTACTGCACCATGGAATGGATGATCGACTGTGGATGGATCACCACCTCGATCTGCTCGGGAGCCATGCCAAACAAATAGTGCGCCTCAATCACCTCCAGCGCTTTGTTCATCATGGTGGCAGAGTCCACCGAAATTTTGCGTCCCATCACCCAATTGGGGTGCGCCACCGCTTGCTCGGGCGTGACATGGCGCAAAGTGGCAGGATCACGGCTGCGAAAAGGCCCGCCTGATGCAGTTAAGATGATTTTGTCGACTCTGCGCTGCCATGTGCTTCGGTCGTCTGGCAAGCTTTGGAAAATCGCAGAATGTTCACTGTCAATCGGCAGCAGTGTGGCTTTGCCAAGCGCCACCGCCTCCATGAACAAAGCGCCGCCTACGACCAGCGCTTCTTTGTTGGCAAGCAGCAGGCGCTTACCCGCACGTGCGGCAGCAATGCTGGGGGCAAGGCCAGCCGCTCCCACAATAGCGGCCATTACAACATCAACAGACGCGTGAGACGCTATAATATTAAGAGCATCATGTGACCATATGACGGTGACATCTGCATTATTTTCTTTTAATTTTGCCTCTAAAGCGCGCCCAGCAGACTCTTGCGCCATGGCGGCAAATTGGGGCTTAAACTGCAGGCATTGCGCCAACATGAGGTCTACATTGGTGGATGCAGACAAGGCAAACACCTCAAAACTCGCCGCGTGGCGCGACACCACATCCAGCGTGTTGACGCCAATAGAGCCCGTTGAACCCAGAACCGTGATACGTTGCAAACCCATGGATTCCTGTGCGTTAAAAGTCTAAGCGGCCAAACCAGCGAACATCATGGCCAGTGGCACTGCTGGCAGCAAAGCGTCCAACCGATCCAGTACCCCGCCGTGGCCGGGCAGCAAATTGCTGGAATCTTTGGCGCCTGCACTGCGCTTGACCAAGGATTCAACCAAATCACCCACCACACTCATGGCACATAAAAATAATAGCGCCACAATGAACAGCAGCAAGCCCAAACTGCCTAAACGGGTGAATAGGCTAGGCGCGCCTAGCGCACATGCGGTATCTGCCCAACGCCAAGCCAGCGCCACCAATATAACTGCCAACATACCGCCCCATACCCCCTCCCAGCTCTTACCGGGGCTGATGGAGATCGCCAGCTTGCGCCGTCCAAAAGCACGGCCAGCAAAATACGCACCGATATCAGCCGCCCAGACCAACACCAAAGTGGAGAGTAAAAAGTTAATCCCCAGCACCCGCGCCTGCGCCACAGCCAACCATGCCGCAGCAATCAAAAATACCCCCAACACAATACGCAGCCACTTGGGCACTAAAGACCAACCTGCTACGCCGCGCCGAAGCAACCACGCGCCCACTAGAACCCAAGCGCCGCCCAAAATGAGCCACAGCGCTGGAGTCGCTTTAAAAGGCCATTGAAAATGCCAAGCCGCAGCGCAGAGCGCCAAGCAATCCAAAGCCATCCACCAGCTCGATTTTTTGCTGTACCCATTGAGCTGGCCCCACTCCCAAGCCGCCAAACAAATCAACACCAAGGCCACCAGCATGAAAGGCTCGGGCGATGGATAAAACAACGCAGGCAGCAAAATAGCCAGCAATACCAGCGCGGTGATGATGCGTTGTTGCAGCATGGCTTGCCTTCTTTAAATGCCGGCTTCAGACCTGCGCAAGCGCATGGCCGACAGGCGCGTCAGGCTTGGCCGCTACCTGCTCAGAGGTTTTACCAAAGCGCCTTTCACGGGTATTGAACGCTTGGATGGCGGCATCCAAAGCCGCTTCGTCAAACTCTGGCCACAGCTTGTCGCTGAAAAACAGCTCTGAATAGGCTGCCTGCCATAGAAAAAAGTTGCTGATGCGAAACTCCCCGCCCGTGCGAATCAGCAAATCAGGATCCGGCACATGTGCCAGCGCCATGGCAGCGTTTAAATTGCGCTCGGTGATCGCTTGGCCACTGGCTGCCACTTTTTGTGCAGCCTGCGCAATGTCCCACCGCCCACCGTAGTTAAAACACACATTCAGCACAATGCGGCTGTTATGCGCTGTACTAGCCTCTGCTTGGGCAAAACCCGCCTGCACCTTGGCGGACAGGCCCGCGCGGTCACCAATGAAGTAAATCCGAACGCCGTTCTCACGCAATGGCCCGACCTCGCGGGTCAAAGCGCCCGCCAGCAAATCCATCAAACCCGAGACCTCTTCTTGGGGGCGGTTCCAGTTTTCAGATGAAAATGCAAACACCGACAAAGCCCCCACACCGCGGTCAAGACAAGCCTGCACACAACGGCGCAACGACTCTACGCCTTGCCTGTGCCCTGCCACACGCGGTAGCAGACGCTTATTGGCCCAGCGACCATTGCCATCCATCACGACGGCGATGTGTTGGGGTACAGCCAGAGATAGGTTAGGCACGTTACGCGAAAAAAACATGGGAATGTGTCAAGGCTAAGCGGTACTGGCCTAGACCGACATGATCTCTTTTTCTTTGTCCACGACCAAACGATCCACATCGTTGATATGGCGGTCGGTGGTTTTTTGCACATCAGCTTCAGAGCGTTTTTGGTCATCTTCTGAGGCCAATTTGTCTTTGACCAGTTTTTTCACGGCTTCGTTGGCATCGCGGCGCAGATTGCGAATGGCAATTTTGGCGCTCTCGCCCTCATTGCGCACCAGTTTCGTCATTTCTTTGCGGCGCTCTTCGCTCATGGGCGGCATAGGCACGCGAATCAAATCGCCCATAGACGATGGGTTAAGCCCCAAATCGCTTTCACGGATGGCTTTTTCAATTTTTGCGCCCATGCCTTTTTCCCAAGGCTGGATGCTCACCGTGCGTGAGTCAAGCAATGTCACACTGGCCACTTGGGGCAGCGGAACCATTGAGCCGTAATAATCGACCTGAACACTGTCCAGCATCGCTGGATTGGCCCTACCCGTGCGGATTTTGGTGAGGTTATTTTTGAAAGCGTCAAGCGACTGGTTCATCTTGCCCTCAACGGTGCTTTTAATCTCTGCGGTGGTCATTTCTTTTTACTCCTCAAACATGCACCAAAGTGCCTTCGTCTTCGCCTCGCACCACGCGCTTGAGTGCGCCGTGCTTGAAGATACTGAATACCCGAATCGGTAATTTTTGGTCACGGCACAGCGCAAAAGCCGCCGCATCCATAACCCCTAAATTTTGCTGCATGGCTTGGTCAAAAGTCAAGCTGGCATAGCGGGTCGCATGGGGGTCTTTTTTGGGGTCTGCGCTGTAGACTCCATCCACCTTGGTGGCTTTGAGCACAATTTCAGCGCCAATCTCTGCGCCACGCAATGCGGCGGCGGTATCGGTAGTGAAAAATGGGTTGCCCGTTCCGGCGGCAAAAATCACCACTTTGCCTTCTTCTAGATACTGCAAAGCCTTGGGGCGCACATAAGGCTCGACCACTTGTTCAATATTAATCGCCGACATCACACGCGCCATCAGGCCAGCTTTGTTCATGGAGTCGCCCAAGGCCAGCGCGTTCATCACGGTGGCCAGCATACCCATGTAGTCGGCAGTGGCACGGTCCATGCCAACCGAACCACCAGCTACCCCGCGAAATATATTGCCCCCGCCAATCACCACGGCCACTTGAACACCCATGTCGATAATTTCTTTGATCTCGTCCACCATGCGCACAATGGTGTCACGGTTGATGCCAAAAGCATCGTCTCCCATCAAAGCTTCACCGGAGAGTTTTAGCAAAATTCGCTTGTGCGCTGGCATTTTTTATAGACTCCTCAAATTAGATACCCGATTATCGGGGATTCCGTGCCCGCGTGATGCGACGCAGCGCCTGCATGAAGCGATTAGGTACAAAAAAGGCGGCAAACCACTGGTTTGCCGCCTGATTCTCACGCATCGCCTTGCGGCTATTGCACGGAACTAGGGCACGGAACTGGGTTTATGCGCCCTTAGAAGCGGCGATTTGCGCAGCCACTTCTGCGGCAAAGTCGTCGACCTTCTTCTCAATGCCCTCGCCCACCACATAAAGGGTGAAGCCCTTCACAGTAGTGCCAGCGGCCTTGAGCATTTGCTCCACGGTTTGCTTGTCGTTTTTGACGAAGGCTTGGTTCATCAAAGCCACTTCTTTGAGGTATTTTTGCACTGAGCCTTCGATGCGCTTGGCCAAAATTTCTGGCGATTGCACAGGCTTGCCTTCAGCGGTGGCTTTGGCGGCATCTTCTGCTGCCTTGGCGGTGGCCACTGAGCGCTCGCGGTCAATGAACTCTTGGGGCACGTCGGCGCTCACCAAAGACACGGGCTTCATGGCGGCTACGTGCATGGCCACATCTTTAGCAGCAGTCAATTCGCCGTCAAAGTCCACCAACACGCCGATGCGCGTGCCGTGCAGGTAAGAGGCCACATTAGCCGAGGCGATGCGCTTGAAACGGCGAAAACTCATGTTTTCACCGATTTTGCCGATCAAACCCTTGCGCACGTCTTCAAGCGTAGGGCCAAAGCCATCGGCGCTGTGGGGCAAAGCGCCCAAAGCGGCCAAGTCGGCTGGATTGTGCTGTGCCACCAGTTGGGCAGCGGCTTGGCAAAGCGCCAAAAAGCTGTCGTTTTTGGTCACAAAGTCGGTTTCGCAGTTGACTTCAATCATGGCAGATGCATTGGCATCGGCAAACGAAGCCACCACGCCTTCTGCGGTGATACGGCCAGAGGCTTTGCCGGCTTTGCTGCCTAGCTTGACGCGCAAAATCTCTTCTGCTTTGGCCATGTCGCCAGCGGCTTCGGTCAGGGCTTTTTTGCACTCCATCATGGGAGCGTCGGTCTTGCCGCGCAATTCGGCGACCATGCTTGCGGTGATGTTCATACTATTTCCTTCACTGTTCAAATATTGGTGTCCACGCTACAAAAAACATTGTGAAAAAGGGGCTACACGAGCCCCTTTTTACCGTGTCAGCGTGGGTTTTGCTGCTTGGGGCAATTAAGCCGCTTGGCCTTCTTGCACTTCAACGAATTCGTCACCAGTGTCGCCGCCAATGGCCTTGACCACCTCGGTCACAGCGTTGGCACGGCCTTCGAGAATCGCGTCTGCAATGCCACGGGCGTACAAAGTCACGGCCTTGGAAGAGTCGTCATTACCCGGAATGATGTAATCGATGCCTTCTGGGGAGTGGTTGGAGTCCACCACGCCGATGACTGGGATGCCTAATTTGCGGGCTTCTTGCACCGCAATTTTGTGGAAACCCACGTCGATCACAAAAATTGCGTCAGGCAAAGCGGCCATGTCAGCAATGCCGCCAATGTCGCGCTCTAGCTTGGCCATCTCGCGAGAGAAGGTCAACTGCTCTTTTTTGCTCATTGCGTCAAGGCCAGCTTCTTGCATGGTCTTCATTTCTTTGAGGCGCTTCAAAGAGATTTTGACGGTTTTGAAGTTGGTCATCATGCCACCCAGCCAGCGCTGGTTGACAAACGGCACGCCAGCGCGCTCGGCTTCGGCCGAGAGCAGCTCGCGGGCGGTGCGCTTGGTGCCCACCATCATCACGGTGCCGCGGTTGGCGGACAACTGGCGCACAAATTTCAGGGCGCTCTCGAACATCGGCAAGGATTTTTCGAGGTTAATGATGTGGATTTTGTTGCGATGGCCGAAAATATACGGGGCCATTTTAGGATTCCAGAAACGGGTTTGGTGACCGAAGTGCACACCCGCATCCAGCATTTCGCGCATGGAAACTGCCATTTTGTTTAACTTTCAAAGGTTAGGTCTAAAATTCGCTAGGCAGCGGCTCTGCATATTGATGACAGAGCGCACTTTTATGAGTTATCTAGCTAGCCCTGCGATGGGACACCGCAGTTAATCTGATAACCGACACCTTGACCGAGCGAATTCGTGATTGTGTTTTTACCGCGAATTCGGCAAAACCATAGGATTATACCCCGATGTGGCACGACCTTTATGCAGCGCGCACAGCGCTTGACAGCAATGCAACCAGTTTAGACGCCATTTGGGACGAATCGCTGGCCATTGCCACCAGCAATGCCTGCGCCCATGTGTTTCGCGGCCCTGTCGCGCGGCCAAATACAGCCCCAAGCACCGTAAAGAACCATCCGCTCAACCAACACGACGCCCCTTTGGCAGGCTTACCCGTCTCCAGCAAAGACCTTTTTGCCCTTGCAGGCCAAGTCAGCACCGCAGGCTCGGTGGCACTGGAAAGCGCAGCGCCCGAGCGGGCTGACGCACCCGCCGTAGCGCGGCTCAAGGCGGCGGGCGCAGCGGTGATGGGGCGCACCCACATGGTGGAATTTGCCTTCTCGGGCGTGGGGGTGAACCCGCACTTTGGCACACCCGTGAACCCACTGGCACTGGCAGTAGACCCAGCGCCGCGCGTGCCCGGCGGCTCTTCCAGCGGGGCGGCAGTGTCAGTGGCCAGCGGCGCAGCTTTTGTGGGGCTGGGGTCGGACACAGGCGGCTCCATTCGCATACCTGCTGCGCTGTGCGGGATTGTGGGGTTCAAACCCACGGCGCGGCGCGTGCCCACGGCAGGTGCTGTGCCCCTGTCTACCACGCTGGACACGGTATGCGCCCTCACCCGCAGCGTGCGCGATGCCACCTTGGTGTATGAAATTTTGTCGGCCACGCGCCCTACGCGGGGCTGTGTGCCTTTGGCGGGTTACCGCTTGGCCATGGCCAAAACGCTGATGCTTGAGAGCATGGACGCGGTGGTGTCGCGGGCATTTGAGCGCACGCTGGCTGCGCTGCGCCGCGCGGGCGCACAGATCGTCGACATTGATTTGCCGCATATTGCCGAGCTGGGCAGCATCCAAGCCAAGGGCGGGTTTTCGGCAGTGGAAGCTTTGGCTTGGCAGCGCCAAAATGGGCTATGGCCAAGCCAGTGCACACGCTATGACCCCCGCGTGGCGCAGCGCGTGGCGCTGGGCGAAACCATGCTGGCACAAGACTACATTGCGCTCATCCACGCCCGCACCGATTGGATTGCGCGCACCGAAGCTGCCTTGCAAGGCTTTGATGCGGTGCTCTCGCCTACTGTGCCCATCGTGGCACCCACCATTGCCAGCGTAGCGCCGGGCGCAGAGCGCGATGCAGAGTTTTTCCGTGTCAACGGGCTTTTGCTGCGCAATACCAGTGTGGTGAACCTGCTTGACGGCTGCGCCATCAGCATTCCCATGCATGCCGCTGGCGAATTGCCCAGCGGATTAATGGTGTGGCAAGGCGCCATGCGCGACGACACCGTGTTGGCGGTGGCGCAGCAGATGGAGGCTGTCTTGCTCAAACCGTAAGTCATATTTGCATAGTGAGACTCTAATGTTTTGAGCACTAAAGCATACATAATGGTGCTGTAGCAGGCTAAGAGGCAATCGCCTTGGCTTCAATTTCCAGTATTTACTCTGCTTTTTATAGCGCAATATGACAGTATGACGGTGACATTCCCCTATTTTCCTTCAAAGTTTTACGCAGCCAACGCGGGAGACGCAGTATGCGCATAGCGGTCATTGGTGCAGGCATTATTGGCATTACCACCGCGTATGAGCTGGCCTGTGACGGCCATGCGGTGACGGTGTATGAGCGCAATGGCGCGGCGGCGGAGGAGTCGAGCTTTGCCAATGCGGGCGTGGTGGCCCCCGGTTATGTCACGCCGTGGGCAGCGCCGGGCATGCCTGCCAAGGTATTCAAGCAAATTTTTTCGCAGCATGCCGCTATGCGGGTGCGCCTGCCCATCAACGCCGCTGAGATGGCGTGGATGTGGAAGTTTTGGCGGGCTTGCAAGCTCGACCAATATCTAGCGCACCGCGCCCAGCTGCAAAAACTGGCGTTTTACAGCCGCGCCCGCCTGCACCACATCACCGCTGATTTGCAGCTGGACTACGACCGCGCCGAGGGCTACACCGTGCTGCTGCGGGCCGAGTCAGACCGGCGCATGGTGCAGCCTAGCTTGCAGGTGCTGCGCGATGCGGGGGTGGCTTTTAGCGAGCTAGACGAAGCGGCCACACGGTTGATTGAGCCTGCGCTGAACCCCGACACCTCTTTTGTTGGCGCCGTACACCTGCCCGCCGACGAGGTGGGCAACTGCAGGCAGTTTGCCCATCTGCTCAAAGACGCAGGGCGTAGCCTTGGCGTGGAATATGTCTTCAATTCTGAGGTTGTCAGCCTCAATGCGGCATCTCCTGCTACGCTTTTGGTATCAACTGGCAATGCTGCTGGCACACTGGCCACGCCAGTGGAGCAGCGTTTTGATGCGGTGGTGGTGTGCGCAGGTTTGCAATCTGCGGCCTTGCTGAAACCGCTGGGCATGCGTATTCCGCTGGTTGCGGTGCATGGTTATTCGGTGAGCGCCCATGTCCGCGAGCCGCTCAATGCGCCGCGCAGTGGGCTGATGGACGAACGTTACAAGGTGGCTATTTCTAGGCTGGGCTTGCGGATTCGGGTGGCAGGCAGCGCTGAAATTGGTGGCCGACTGAGCCACAAAAACCCGGCGGCCATTCAAACGCTGTATAAAGTGCTGCACGACTGGTTTCCTGGCGCTGGCCTGATGAGTTCGGGTGTGCAAGAGTGGAAAGGCGCGCGCCCCATGCTGCCCAACGGGCCGCCCGCAGTGGGCAAAAGCAGCGCACCAGGCGTTTGGCTCAATCTGGGCCACGGTTCGAGCGGCTGGGCGCTGGCCTGCGGCAGTGCGCGGGCGCTGGCCGACTCGATGGCGGGCCGCAGCCCAGAAATCGACATTGCTGGCTTGGATGCCACGCGCTGGGGTTAAAGCATTGTATTTTTAACAAAAAACGCCTATGTCAACGTCATATGGTCATAGTGTGCTATTTTATTTATAGTAAAATATATGCCAATTCAGCCTAATCCAGCGTTGCATTGGCTGCAAGCTGGCGAAGCTTTTCCGCCGGTGGATACCGCTTGGGGCATTGACAGCCCAGCCAGTGGCTTGCTGGCGGCTGGCGGGGCACTGGATGTGTCCACGCTGCGTAAGGCCTATGCGCAGGGCATATTCCCTTGGTACAGCGCGGGGCAGCCCACCCTGTGGTGGAGTCCCGACCCGCGCATGGTGCTGCATTTGGCAGAATTCATCCTGCACCGCTCGCTGCGTAAAACCCTGCAAAAATTCAAAAACGACCCACGCTGCGAGATTCGGATTGACTATGGCTTTGAGGCGGTGGTGCGCGCATGCGCCCAGTCGCCACGCAAAACGCGGCATACCGATGTAGAAACAAAAGAAGACGACGACAAGGCAATGCCCCACACGTGGATTCAGCCCGAAATGGTCGCCGCCTACACCGCCTTGCACCAAGCGGGTTGGGCGCACAGCGTAGAAACTTGGGTGGGCGGGCAACTCGTTGGCGGGCTGTATTGCACGGCGCTGGGGGCTGCGGTGTTTGGCGAATCCATGTTTTCACACGCCAGCGATGCCTCCAAAATCGCCCTGTGTGCGCTGGTGGCGCTGTGCCGGGCGCAGGGCGTTGCGCGTATTGACTGCCAGCAAAATACCGCGCACCTTGCCTCCTTGGGCGCACGCGAGATGCCGCGCAGCCAGTTTTGCCAGCGCACGGCGCTGGATGCGCAAAAACCAGCGCTCAACTGGCAGTTTGAGCCGATATACTGGAACACTGTTTTGCCGCCAAAGTCTGACTACTGAGTGTTTTAACCCGCATTTTGCCGTGACCCACCCCCAAGAGCTGCCACTTCAAAGCCTACAAAGCTTGCAATACTACGCCACCGCCACGTACAACTGCAGCTACCTAGACGGCAGACAAGCCCGCTCGCAGGTGGCCACGCCCAGCCATTTGGTCAACAACGAGGCCTACTCCGACTTGGTGGCCAAAGGCTTTCGGCGCAGCGGCATGTTCACCTACCGCCCCTACTGCGAGCAGTGCAAAGCCTGTGTGCCTCTGCGTGTGGACGTGGCCGCTTTTAAACCCAGCCGCAGCCAGCGCCGTGCCCAAAAGCAGCACGCCAACTTGACGGTGCGCGTGGTGGAGCTTGGCTTCACGCAAGAGCATTACGACCTCTACAAAGCCTACCAAAAAAGCCGCCACGCAGGCGGCGGCATGGACCAAGACAGCATCGACCAATACACCCAGTTTTTGCTACAAAGCCGCGTCAATTCGCGCTTGGTGGAGTTTCGTGAGCCCACGGCGCAAGACACTGCGCCTGACGCTGCACCAAACCCTGCTTCAAAAATGCCATCTGGCGCGGCAACACCAGCCAAAGGCAAACTCGCCATGGTTTGTATCGTTGATGTGTTGAGTGTTGGCATTAGCTCGGTCTACACTTTTTACGCGCCCACTGCGGGCGCTGCCTACGGCACTTATGGTGTGCTCTGGCAAATCCAGCAAGCCCAGCAGCTTGGCCTGCCCCATGTGTATTTAGGCTACTGGATACAAGAGAGCCCCAAGATGGCCTACAAGACCGATTTTGGGCCCAACGAGCGATTGGTGGATGGCGTTTGGATGGCGTAAATTTCATCAGGTAAAAATTGGATTTACAATTGCCACCATATGAAAAAAATCAGCACCATCCCCGCCATCCAAGTCATGGAGCGCATGTTCACCCTGATGGACGTGCTGGCATCGCGCGAAGAAGCGATATCGCTCAAAGAAATCAGCGAAAAAACGGGCCTGCACCCCTCCACCGCCCACCGCATCCTCAACGACCTGACCATTGGCCGCTATGTGGACCGCCCCGAGGCGGGCAGCTACCGCTTGGGGATGCGCCTGTTAGAGCTGGGCAATTTAGTCAAAGGCCGCCTCGATGTGCGCGACGCGGCGCTGGCGCCCATGCGCGAGCTGCACAAGCTCACCCAGCAGCCCGTGAATTTGTCAATGCGGCAAAACGACGAAATCATTTACGTCGAGCGGGCGTACAGCGAGCGCAGCGGCATGCAGGTGGTGCGCGCCATTGGCGGGCGAGCGCCATTGCACCTGACCTCCACCGGCAAACTCTTTTTAGCCGCCGATGATGCCCCCCGCCTGCGCGCGTATGCCACCCGCACCGGCCTGCCCGGCCAAACCAAAAACAGCATCACCCAACTGCCCATCTTAGAGCGCGAGCTGGCCAAAGCCCGCCAATATGGCGTAGCCCGCGACAACGAAGAGCTAGAACTAGGCGTGCGCTGCATGGCCGCTGGCATTTATGACGACCAAAACAAGCTAGTAGCCGGCCTGTCAATTTCAGCCCCCGCCGACCGCCTGCAAGAAGACTGGCTGCCCAAACTGCAAAGCACCGCAGCAGAGATTTCTGTGGCGCTGGGGTATAAGTTGGTGGTGAATGCGGCTTGATTGGTCGTTGCATGTGCTTTGACACACTATGGTTAGCCAAGTGTTTTAAATTAGCCTCTTAAAAGCCCCTTTTAAGGTACAATTTACCATGGCAAGCAGCAAACAAGCCCATGAACGTTTATCCGCAAAGTTTTATCGCAGTTCCTCTGGCAATGAGCCCGTTCGTGAATGGTTGCGTGCATTTGAACCCGAGCATCGCCAAACGATAGGCGAAGACATTGCTTATGTGCAATACAAGTGGCCGATTGGTAAACCCAAGGTAGATCACTTACGTGGTGACGTTTGGAAAATCCGTAGCAAAATTGGTAACTGGATTGCGCGTGTATTGTTTGCGGTAGAGAGCCAAGAGCTGGTGTTGTTGCATGCTTTTATCAAAAAGACACAACGCACCGATCCAGACGATATTGATTTGGCGCTTCGTCGCCTACAGGAGTGGCAGCATGGCTAAGATTCAATCGAACAACATCCACCGTGGCAGCGATTTTGATGACTTCTTGAAAGAGGAAGGCATATATGATGCAGTGCAAGCCAAAGCACTCAAACGCGCGCTGGCAGAGCAGCTGGCTGATGCCATGCAAGCCGCACAAATCAGTAAAGTGCAAATGGCCGCCAGCATGACCACCAGTCGCTCACAAGTTGACCGTATTTTGGACCCGCAAAACTTGTCTATTCAGCTGGACACTTTGATGAAAGCCGCATCGGTGCTGGGACGCATGATTGAAATTAAAATTAAACCGCTGCCTCGTAAGCGGATGAGCTTGCAAAATGCACCTGCTCAAGTGTAAGTTGCTTCAATAATAAGAGCACGTTATGACCATATGACGGTGACATTGGTCAATTTTCTATCAAATACCGCTTTGAATATTTTTTGATATCCCTTTTACGCCCTCTGCGAAACCTTCGGGCCCTGAAGCGTTCAAAAAAGTATTCAAAACGTCCTGACAAGACGCCGTCTCAATACCCCGCCTTCCCCCCTGGCCGCCGCTGCGCAAACAGCCCTGTTGTTCTAGCGCCCTGCTTGGCAAAGCGCTCACGGCGGGCTACTTTGGGGTCTACGCGCAGGGGGCGGTAGATTTCTAGGCGGTCGCCATCGTGCAGCACATGGCTGTAGACCACGCGCTTGCCCCACACGCCGACCTGTGGTTTGGTGCTTGCACCCGCCCCAGAACCCGTGCTTGAACCCGCGTGCGCCAGCTCTGGCCAGCGGGTGAATACGTTGCAGGCTTTGAGCGCATCGGCTGCGGTGCTGCCGGCGGGTAGGCGCAGTGGCAGCACTTGCACTTGGCGTGCGACCGCGCTGTAGGCGATTTCAATGGCGATGGTGGCAGCTAAACCGGGATGATTGGGCATAAAAATAGCTGCCGTAGCGGCAAACTGCGTCACCCGTAGACCACTTCTGCCCGCTTAACAAACGCATCGACCAAGCTGGAGGCGATTTTGTCAAACACGGGGCCCACCAGCGCACCTAATGCCGCGTTGTCAAAGCCGTAGCGCAGCTCCAGCTCTACTTTGCAGGCGCTGGGTGCATCAGCCGCGTTGGCAGCGCCCAGCGGCCTGAAATGCCACGCGCCGTCTAACTGAGAAAACGGGCCATCGCGCAGCTGCATGCCTACGCTGCGCACGCCGTCTGGGCTGGTGCTGTGGGTGTTTTGCGTGCTAAAGCATTGTTTGATGCCAGAAAACGAGATGCCGACCTCGGCCAGCGCGCCGTCTGGCGTGGCTTGTACCACCACGGCATGGTCGCACCACGGCAAAAACTGTGGATAAGCGGCCACATGGGTGACTAAATCGAACATTTGCGTGGCGCTGTACCAAATCAGCACCGATTTCTTCACAGTTTTCATGACAATCAGAGGGTTGCGCGCATTGTAAGCCGCGCTCTCGCCCTCAATTGATAAAAATGTCCACCAAGCCCGAAACCCCCAGCCGCATCGCCGACAACAAAAAAGCGGCCTACAACTACTTTTTTGAGGAGCGCCACGAAGCAGGCATGGTGCTGCAAGGCTGGGAAGTTAAGGCCGTGCGCGACGGCAAAGTCAACCTGACCGACGGCTATGTGGTGATTCGCAGTGGTGAGCTGTTTGTGTTGGGCTGCCAGATCAACCCGCTCAAAACGGCATCCACCCATGTATCACCCGACAGCGTGCGCAGCAAAAAGCTGCTGATGAAAAAAGACGAAATCAAACGCCTAGTTGGTAAAGTTGAGCAAAAGGGCTATACGCTGGTGCCGATTAATTTGCATTGGAAGTCTGGTGTGATCAAATGCGAGATTGCACTGGCAAAGGGCAAGGCCGAACACGACAAACGCGATGTGATTGCCGACCGAGAGGGCAAACGCGAAGTGGAACGGGCGATGAAGGCGCGCAATCGGTAGGCGTTTGTATTGCACTTTGGCTTAAATATCGAACTTCCGGACTGCCGGACGCAGAGGACGCAAAGGTTTCGCAGAAGACGCAAAAGGAATACCAAAGACTATCTGAATGCAAATTTTTTTGATAAATTTGGCCAATGTCAGCGTCACGTGGTGATAGTTTGCTATTTATTTTGTATCATATAATTTTTTTTGAATTTTTTTATGTCTCTTTGATCCGTTAGTTTTTAATTGCTAATTTAATTTTTTCATTTTGGTATTTTTTTGTATTTCTCCTTTTGCGTCCTCTGCGTAAGCTTTGCGTCCTCTGCGTCCGGTCAAGTCCGATTTAAAACCCTATGCAATCCAAACACCTAAGCCTCCTGCCCATAACGCTAGCCCTGCTGGCCTTAGCCGCTTGCACTTCCCGTCCCCAGCAGCCTGAGCCCGTAGCCAATGCGCAGCAGGCGGGCATGGCTGAACATGCGCAGTCGGCGGTGAGCACCAACAGCGCCAGCCGCGAGGCTGCTTTGGCCGCTGCCCTGCCTATGCCTGCGGCAGCGCTGTATGCCACGCGCTATCTCGAATGGAACGATGCCGCCAGAAGCCGCGCTGTGCCCGCCAAGCTTTATATGCCTGAAGGCAGCGTCGCCGTGCCGCTGGTGGTGTTTTCCCACGGCATTGGCGGCTCGCGCGAGGGGTATTCCTATATTGGCAAATTTTTAGCGGCCAACGACTTTGCCAGCCTGCATTTGCAGCATGTGGGCTCTGACCGCAGCATTTGGGGGGGCAATGTGCTGCAAATGGTGGGGCGCTTGCAAACTGCCGCCAAAGACAGCGAAGCGATTGCCCGCGTACAAGACCTGCGCTTTGCGCTCGATACCCTGCTGGCTGACCCAGAATTAGGGCGACGCGTTGACACCAGCCGCATCGCCGCAGCTGGCCATTCGTATGGAGCCAACACCACCATGCTGGCCGCAGGTGCACGCGTGGTACGCGACGGCAAAGCGCTGGAATTCAAAGACACGCGCATCAAAGCAGCTATCATTATCAGTGCGCCGCCGTTTTATGGCGAATCGGATTTTGCACCAATTTTGCAGCCCATCAGCATCCCTAGCATGCACATCACCGCCACCAAAGACGACATCGACATCCCCGGTTACCGCTCTTTAGCGGCTGACCGCACCAAGGTGTTTGAGGCCATGGGCGGCGCAGTCAAGGCGCTGGCGGTGTTTGAAGGCGGCTCGCACAGCATATTCACTGACCGCTTGGGAACAGGTGGGTCAGAACTCAACCCCAAAGTAAAGGCTGCCACGCGCGAGCTGACACTGGCTTTTCTCAATTCGGTGCTTTTAGGCAAATCAGAGGCTCTCAAAGCATGGCCAGCACAGCACGCCCCTTTGGTTGCAAGTTTTAAGCGAAATTTTTAAAGAATTTGGCCAATGTCACCGTCATGTCGTCATAGCTTGCTATTAAATATGCACTAAAAGGAGAATGTATGCTGCCCATTTACCAAGCAAATCCGTTGCTTGACTTGAGTTTTAGCCGTGTGATCAACGTGCCCAAGCACTTGGTGTGGCGCGCTTGGACCGAGCCCGCCCTGTTGATGCAGTGGTTTTGCCCCACGCCTTGGAAAACCATTGCTTGCGAGATTGACCTGCGACCTGGCGGCAATTTCCACACCACCATGCAGTCCCCCGAGGGGCAAAACTTCCCAAATGCAGGCTGCTATTTAGAGCTTGTTCCCAACGAAAAACTGGTCTGGACCAACGCCCTGCTCCCCGGGTTTCGACCCGCAGCATCCAGCCCCACCTGCGGCGACGACGCAGTGCATTTCATGTTCACCGCGATGGTTGAATTAGCCGACCACCCAAACGGCACGCGCTACACCGCCACCGTGGTCCACGCCGACGAAACAGGGGCCAAGCAACACGCTGCCATGGGGTTTGAAGCCGGTTGGGGTGCGGCACTAGACCAGTTGGTGGCCATGCTGAAAAAAGGGATTTGACCTTAAGCCAAAGCACGCAGCGGATGCGCCGCCGCTGGCCACGGGCTGGCAAAAAAGGGCTGCACCATCTCGGGCGTGACATCTTCTAATGCCGCAGGATTCCACTTTGGCGCATGGTCTTTGTCTACGGCCAGTGCGCGAATGCCTTCTACTGTTTCGCTTGCGTGCCCGCTGCGGCCAAGGTGGGCGGTGTGAAAACAGTGGCGCACCATGTCACGCTCCATGCGCAGGTCGTCAGCCAGTGTCATGCTGCGGGCGCGGCGGATTTGCTCTAGCACCACATGCAGCATCAGCGGCGAGCGCTTGCGCAATGTGGCTGCGGTTTCTAAGGCCCAATCGCTGCCATCGGTATCCAGCGCGGCCAGCATGGCTTGCACATTGTGCAGACTGAATATGGTATTTATTTTTTGAGAATTTTTTGCCAATGTCACCGTCATATGGTCATTGTTTGCTATGAATAGATTAGCAATTGCATGACGCAATGGACCATCTGCCTGCTGACCGAGTTGGGTCAACGCCTCCCATGCCTTGTCCAGCCCCGCTGATGGCGTGGCCACATCGGCCAAGCCCGCATACACTGCATCAGCGTCATGGATCAACTGGCCTGTCAGCCCCAAGTATTCGCCCAAACTGCCAGGACAGCGGCTCAAAAAATAACCGCCACCGACATCGGGAAACAGGCCAATCCCGGTCTCGGGCATGGCCATTTTGGTGCGCTCGGTGACTATGCGGTGGCTCGCGCCTTGTGCAATGCCCATGCCGCCGCCCATCACAATGCCGTCCATCAAAGCCACATAGGGCTTGGGGTAGCTGTGGATCAAATGGTTGAGCGCGTATTCTTCGGTAAAAAAGTCTTCCAGCGATGGGTCACCTGCAAGCGCGGCTTGGTGAAAATAGCGGATGTCGCCCCCCGCGCAGAAGCTGCCAAACGGCGCAAAAGCGGGTTGGCTCGGGTCAGCGGCGTGCGCAGGATTTTTACCCATACCGCGAATTGCTATAAGTTTAATAGCTGGATCATCCCGCCAAATAAGCAGTGCAGCCGTAATATCGCGCACCATTTGAAGCGACAGGGCGTTCAAAGCCTTGGCACGGTTGAGGGTAATCAGACCAGCACTGCCGCGCACTTGCGCCAGCACATCGCTTGCGGGATTTGTCATTGTTTTTCTCTCCATCCGAGTATTTCATTGGCCAACAATGCACCGATCACCAGCAATCCGCCCAGCAATACGGTGTGGCTTGGCACTTCGTTTGCACCCAGCCAAGCCAGCAAAATTCCAAAAATAACCTCCAGCAGGGCCAGCAACGACACCTCGGGCGCTTTGAGCACGCGTGCGCACACCACGCTGAGCACACAGGGTATCGCCAACTGCACGGTGCCCAATAGCCCCAACCACGCCACATCACGGCCTGACGCACTAAAAGGAAACGCCAATGGCAGGGTCACCAAGCTAGAAATCACGGCGCCAACCAATACACAAGGCACCAAATCAATCTGTTCCCCACCGCTTTGCGAGCGCTGCACCACGGTCCAGTGCGTAGCACCAGCAAACGGCACCAGCAAGGCCACCAAGCAGCCCGTGAGCGCTCCGGGCGCGCCCATGTTCATTTGCGAACCAAACATATAGGCAATGCCAGCGCCCGCAACGGCAATAGCCACCCAAGTGCGTGTCGGCAGTTGGTAGCCATTGAAAAACCGCGCCATCAGCGCGGTAATCAGCGGCCCCACCGCCATGGTGACCAGCACATTGCCCACGCTGGTGAGCGTGAGCGCCAGCATAAAAGCGGTAAACATCACGCTCCAGCACACCCCCGAGACCCAAAACGCTGTGCTGCGCCAATGCATCGCCCTAAAAACACCCCAGCCCTGCCATGCTGGCAAAATCACCAGCAAAGCAAGCACTGTAAAAAAACTGCGCCAAAACGTCACTTCAAAACTTTTTGCATGCTCTAGCTGGCGCGTCACCACCCCCGCTATCGACCACATCAGCGCAATCGCCACCATCAGCAGCACCGCGCGGCCGTGGGTTAATTTGATACCGTTCATGTGGCTATGCTCTCAACCCACGGGTTGTGGATATGCGGGTAAGGCGCAAAATCGCGCACATTGCGGGTGACGATGGTTAAGTGGTGCTGTTGGGCAGTGGCGACCAAAAGCGTGTCAATGGGCGAAGATGCTCTGCCCGCAGCATCTGCTTGGCCACAAAGCTGCGACCACAGCGCCCATGCTGCATCATCTGTCGCTAGCGTTTGGCTAGCAAATCGATGCAGTACACGGACGAACCAAATGTCTAGCCTTTGCGCATGCGCAAGGTTCACAACGCGTGCTTTTTCTATGCCACGGCGCAATTCGGCCAGCACCGCAACACTCACCCACAAATCTGTCGCAACCTGCGCTGCCAACCACGCAACAACGCCGGCATTGGGTCTAGGCTTGTTCAACTCGGAAAGCGTGCAAGTATCCAACAGGTATTTCATAAATCTGTGAAATCCAGCATGCGTGTCGTATCCTTTGATCGGTCACGTTCAAAATACTGCGCTACCTCATCGTCCGTCAGACATGCAGGATTGAGCAAATCCTCAAGCAAGCTAGGCTTGATGGGAATAAGCCCCGGAGCAGGGCTCATCTGTGCAAATTCCTGCGCCGACAGCACCACCACCGCCCGCTTGCCATGCACAGTTACCCACTGCGGCACGCCAGCCTGTGCAGCGCGCACCACTTGGCTGAAGCGGTTTTTGGCATCTTGCAGTTGCCAATCGGGCTGCGATGCGGGTTGCGGCTTGGGGAAGGCTTGTAAATCTTTGGGTAAAGCATGCATGATCAGCTCCTGTCTGTCTAGACAGTCTAGATTTTAACCTGTCTCAACCCTTGAAAGCAAAAAACCGTGGATGGGTGGTTTCCACGGTTTTCAAAAAAAGCCCGAACTATGTTTAAGAATCGTGGCGTGCCTTCTTACGCTCATGCTCCTTCAAGAAGCGCTTGCGCAAGCGGATGCTCTTAGGCGTGATTTCCACCAGCTCGTCGTCTTCCAAAAATTCCACTGCTGTTTCCAGCGTGAGAATAATCGGTGGCGTGATTTTGATCGCGTCTTCTTTGCCGCTCACACGGAAGTTGGTGAGCTGCTTGGTGCGCACCGCATTCACGATCAAGTCGTTGTCACGGTTGTGGATGCCGACAATCATGCCTTCGTACACAGGGTCGCCTGCTTTGACCAACATGCGGCCACGGTCGTCGAGCTTGCCCAGCGAATAGGTCACAATTTCGCCGTCGTCCATCGAAATCAACACACCGTTTTTGCGGCCTGGAATCTCGCCACGGAAAGGCTCGTAGCTGTCAAAAATGTTGCTGGCCAAGCCCGTGCCACGGGTCAAGTTCAAAAATTCGTTGCGAAAGCCAATCAGGCCACGCGCTGGGATTTTGTACTCTAAGCGCACACGTCCACGGCTGTCAGATTCCATATTGACCAAATCGCCCTTGCGCTCGCCCAGCGCCTGCATCACGCCGCCTTGGTGGCCTTCTTCGATGTCTACGGTCAACATCTCAATAGGCTCGCATTTTTCGCCATCTACCTCTTTGAACACCACGCGTGGTTTGCCCACGGCCAGTTCGTAGCCTTCGCGGCGCATGGTTTCTAGCAAAATCGTCAGGTGCAATTCACCACGGCCAGAGACTTCAAAAATACCGTCTTCGTCGGTTTCTTTGACGCGCAGCGCCATGTTGGATTGCAGCTCGCGTTGCAAACGGTCATAGAGCTGGCGGCTGGTGACGAACTTGCCTTCGCGGCCAGCCAGTGGCGAGTTGTTGACGCAAAAATTCATGGTCAACGTGGGCTCGTCCACGCTGAGCATGGGCAGCGGCTGGGGGTTGAGCGGATCAGTAATGGTCACGCCAAGGGCAATGTCTTCAATACCATTGATCAACACAATGTGGCCAGGATAAGCCAGTTCGCCAGCATCCAGCGGGCGACGCTCTAGGCCTTCAAAGGTCAGCACTTGGTTAATGCGGCATTTGACAGGTGTGCCGTTCATGCCCGTGACCATCACCACGTCTTGTGGCATTTTGAGCGTGCCTTGGTTGATACGGCCGACACCAATTTTGCCCACATAGCTGCTGTAGTCCATGCTGGAAATTTGCAGTTGCAGTGGCGCTGTGGCATCGCCCGCATGGGCTTTCACGTGGCGCAACACGGTGTCAAACAAGGGCGACAAATCTTTGCCCCACTGCTCACCGGCAGCGCCCTCCTCCATGGTGGCCCAGCCGTTGAGGCCCGACGCGTACACCACCGGGAAATCGAGCTGCTCTTCGGTCGCGCCGAGCTTGTCAAACAGCTCAAAAGCGGCATTGATCACGTAGTCGGGGCGCGCGCCTGGGCGGTCTACTTTGTTGACCACGACGATAGGCTTGAGGCCAAGCGCCAAGGCTTTTTTGGTTACAAAGCGGGTTTGCGGCATAGGGCCTTCCACCGCGTCAATCAGGAGCACCACACCGTCCACCATAGACAGGGCGCGTTCCACCTCACCACCAAAGTCGGCGTGGCCGGGGGTGTCGACGATGTTGATGTGGGTGCCCTGCCAGCTCACGGCGCAGTTTTTAGCCAAAATCGTGATGCCGCGTTCTTTTTCGAGGTCATTGTTGTCCATTACGCGCTCGGTCATTTTGGCGTTTTCGCGGAATGTGCCCGACTGGCGCAGCAGTTGGTCAACGAGGGTGGTTTTGCCGTGGTCAACGTGGGCGATGATGGCGATATTGCGGATTTGTTTAGTCATGGTTTCTCTCAATTTGCTCGATCTCGATGGGTGACAACAGGCGGGTGGGGATCAATTCACCCGCCTTGATATGGGCCGCACCTAAAAGGGTGCGTCGTGTAGCCCCCAAGAGAGTGCGGGGCTGATTGGAGTAAACCGCCACCCGATCGGCATCGGGCAGTTTTACTCTGCGGCGCAGGCCAGTTAGAAACCGCCCTGCATTGTCGCTGTCTAACGTGACTTCGGTGTGACCGTCTAGCAGACTGTCCACTGGCTGCAAAACCGCCAAACGCTCTGACTCAGTCATGGCCTCTAGTTGCGCCAATGTCACAGCTTTGGCAATATCTAAGCCGCCCGTGCGCACGCGGCGCAGCGCACTCAGATGCGCACCGCAGCCCAGCGCTTCGCCAATGTCTTCAGCCAAAGTGCGGATATACGTGCCCTTGCTCACAGCAGCTACTATTTTAATAGCTGAATAGGACGATTGCACGCTGACATCTTGAATATTTAACTCTAAAACCGTGATTTCGCGGGTTTCGCGCGCTACCTCAATGCCTTCTCTGGCGTATTCGTACAAAGCCTTGCCGTCTTTTTTGAGCGCACTGTACATGGGCGGCAGCTGGCGCATGGTGCCGGTGAACTGCTTTTGCACCCGTGCAATGTCTTCTGGCGTGACGTTCACTGGTCGGTGGGAAATTACTTCGCCTTCAGCATCGCCAGTGCTGGTCTTTACGCCCAGTACGGCCATGGCTTCATATACTTTATTGGCCTCAAGTTGCAAAGCGCTGAACTTGGTAGCCGCACCAAAACACAGTGGCAACACGCCCGTAGCCAGTGGATCGAGCGTGCCCGTGTGGCCTGCTTTCTCGGCACGCAGCAGCCATTTGGCTTTTTGCAGCGCATCGTTGCTCGACAAACCAATGGGCTTGTCAAGCAACAGCACCCCGTGTACTGGGCGCCTCACCACCCTAGTACGTGGAGCGCTGGTCATATTACTCCTCGTTTTTAGAACGCGAGGCCACAGCCTTAGAGATCAGGGCATTCATGTCAGATGCAGTCTCAATGCTTCGGTCAAAATGGAAATGCAAGGTCGGCACGGTGTGAATATGCAAGCGCTTGAATAAGCCGTTGCGCAAGAAGCCAGCCGCTTGGTTCAAGGCCAAGGTGGCAAGCTCTGGTTCGCCCACTAGGCAGCTAAAAAATACCTTGGCATGCGCGTAATCAGGCGTAACTTCCACGGCATTAATCGTCACGAAGCCGACCCTTGGGTCTTTGATTTCGCGCGCAATCAGTTCTGCCAAATCTCGCTGGATTTGGTCACCAACACGGATTCCACGATTAGGGGTAGACGAACGTTTTGGCATGGGTTACAACGCTAACAGGAAACGGTCTGCGCGAGGCAAATACCAGTTATCAAAATTATGTGACATGGCAACGCGAATGGCTTTACCGGTAATACGCTGGGTGTCGATGAAACCAATAAAACGCGAGTCATTGCTGTTGTCCCGGCTGTCGCCCAAAACCATCACGTGGCCAGCAGGCACAGTGACCGCGTCAAAAGCTGTGAACCGATTGGCTTGCACGCTTCGTGCCACTTCAAATTGCTTGTTGCCCAGCGTTTCTGACCAAATTTGCAATGTGGTGTCACCGACTTCTGAGGGTACGCGTCGGGCTTCGTCTTTGAGCACGCGGGGCACAAGTTGCCCGTTGACAGAGACTTGGTTGTCACGCATCTCCACGGTGTCACCCGCTACGGCCACCACGCGTTTGATCAAATTGAGCTCGTCAGCAGGCGAGTCAAAAGTAATCACATCGCCGCGCTGCGGAGAGACCCATTGCGCCACATGCCTTAAAGTGAATGGAACGCGCAGGCTGTAAGCCAACTTGTTAATCACCACACGGTCACCCGCTATCAAGGTGGGATTCATGGACGACGAAGGCACTAAATTCCAGTCGGCCACCGCCGACCGAAATACGAACATCAAAGCAATCAGCAACAAAAATCCTTTGTGCTCATTGAAGAGGTTTTTAAGTGTCGTCATGGGTCAATGCTTCCTAAGCTTGTTCACTTTACAGCGAACGCGCCACTTCCCGTATTTCAAAGAACTCCAGCACGTCACCCTCTTGGATGTCATTGTAGTTTTTGATGTTAAGTCCGCACTCAAAGCCTTCTTTGACTTCTTTGGCATCGTCTTTAAAGCGCTTGAGTGAATCGAGCTCGCCGGTGAAGATGACCAAGTTGTCGCGCAGCAAGCGCAATTTGGCGGACCGCTTGACCAAGCCAGAGGTGACCATACAACCCGCAATCGAGCCAATTTTGGTGACTTTGAAGACTTGGCGAATCTCGGCAGTACCCAAGAACTCTTCCTTCTTGTCTGGCGATAACATGCCCGACATGGCCAGCTTGACATCGTCGACCGCGTCGTAAATGATGTCGTAGTAGCGAATGTCAACACCGTTATTCTCCGCCAACTTGCGCGCACCCGCATCGGCACGGGTGTTAAAGCCGATGATGACGGCCTTGGACGCAATGGCCAAGTTGACATCAGACTCGGAAATACCGCCCACAGCGGTAAACACCATTTGTACCTTGACCTCGGCCGTGGAGAGCTTGAGCAATGACTGCGCCAGCGCCTCTTGCGAGCCCTGCACGTCGGCCTTGATGATAATCGGCAGGTTTTTGACCTCGCCTGCACCAATGTCGCCAAACATGTTTTCCAATTTGGCGGCTTGTTGCTTGGCCAATTTGGTGTTGCGGAACTTGCCAGCGCGGTAGGTGGCGATTTCACGGGCGCGGCGCTCATCGCCCATCACCATGAATTCGTCGCCCGCTTGCGGCACTTCGGTCAGGCCTTGTATCTCAACTGGAATCGAAGGACCCGCGGTTTTGCAAGGCTTGCCGTTCTCGTCCAACATGGCACGCACACGGCCATAAGTGGAGCCCGCCAGCACTACATCGCCCGCCTTGAGCGTGCCCGATTGCACCAAAATTGTAGCCACTGGGCCGCGGCCCTTGTCAAGTCGCGCCTCAATCACCAAGCCTTTGGCCATGGCATCTACGGGAGCACGCAGCTCCAACACCTCGGCTTGCAAAAGCACTTGCTCAAGCAATTGGTCAATACCAGCACCTGTGCGTGCAGACACAGGTACAAATGGTGAATCACCACCAAACTCTTCGGGTACCACCTCTTCAGACACGAGTTCGTTTTTCACACGGTCTAGGTTGGCATCGGGTTTGTCAATTTTGTTAATGGCCACCACAATCGGCACACCTGCTGCCTTTGCGTGCTTGATAGCCTCTTTGGTTTGCGGCATCACGCCGTCGTCAGCGGCCACCACCAAGATTACGATGTCGGTGGCTTTTGCACCACGCGCACGCATCGCCGTAAAAGCCTCGTGGCCTGGGGTGTCCAAGAAAGACACCATGCCACGCGGTGTTTCGACGTGGTATGCGCCAATGTGCTGGGTAATGCCACCCGCCTCGCCAGAAGCCACCTTGGCACGGCGGATGTAGTCGAGCAGCGATGTTTTACCATGGTCCACGTGGCCCATCACCGTGACCACAGGCGCACGTGGCAGCGATTCAGCAACTTGGCCATGCACGTCTTCGTCGGTAAATGCCTCTGGATCGTCCAGTGCAGCTACCACCGCTTTGTGGCCTAGCTCTTCCACCAAAATCATGGCGGTGTCTTGGTCCAGCGACTGGTTGATGGTGACCATTTGGCCGAGTTTCATGAGTTTCATGATCACTTCGGAGGACTTGACTGCCATTTTGTGCGCCAACTCCGCGACCGTGATGGTCTCGGGCACATGCACTTCCAACACGCGTGCTTCCACTGGCGCTGCTGGCGTTTGCACTTCGCGCTCGTCGTCACGGCCGCGCTTGCCGCGCGGACCACCACGCCAACTGCTGCGACCCACACCGCCCGAGCTGTCGCCACGGGTTTTGATTTCCTTTTTCTTGGCAGGATCGCCGCCCCAGCTAGAGGAAAGCTTTTCGGACTTGACTTCTTTCTTTGCGTCGCGAGGCCCGGCCACAACCGGCGCTCCGGCCACGCCGGGTTTGACAACGCCGCCAGCGGGCTTGTGCAAAGTGCCTTTTACAGGCTCTGGTTTTTTCGGTTCTTCAGGTTTTTTGGCCACCAAAACGCGCTTGGGCGCATTCATCATGGCACGAAT
>JANOYR010000043.1:0-9915 GCA_031428975.1 Polaromonas sp.
GCGTCGGTAAAGGGCGTGGCCACGCCTGTGAGTATGCCCAGCTCGCGCACTGCACCCACCAGTGCGTCAAGCTCCACGGCCTTGCCCGCTTCCACGTCTTGCAACATAGAAGTTTTGAATGCGCCCAGCTTGGCGGTGACCGCGTGGCGGTCTTCGGGGGAGTCGGCAATGGGAATGCCGATGCGCTCGCCAATGGCTTTGGCCTCGAGCATCACGGCGCTGACAAAACCGCGCACCAAATAGTCGCCCAGAATTTTGTCGGTAGTAGCGCCCGTGATGGCGCTGATGGGGTTGACCGTCATATTGCCCCACAGCTTGTACCAAATATCGCGCTGAATTTGGGCTGAGCTGACAGCTTCAAAGCCCGCGCTTTGCAGGCGCTCTTGCAAGGCCACCAGGCGAGGGCTGCTGCCTCCGGCAGGTTCGCCCACAATCAGCTTGTTGCCAAAATGGTGTTGCGCCACGCCCGGCGCGGGGTTGCTGCAGCTGGCATGCACCACGCAGCCCAGCACATGCTGCGCGGCAATGCTGCGGGCAATCGTGCCATCGGCATCCACCGCAGCCAAGCTTTTGCCAAGTGCCACGCCGCCAAAACCCTGCAAAAACCACCACGGCACGCCGTTCATGGCCGATAGCAGCACTGTTTGGGGGCCTAGCAGCGGGGCAATTTGCGCCGCCACATCGCGCATGGCGGGCGATTTGACGCTGACGATGACCAAGTCTTGCACGCCCAGTTGGGCGGGGTCGGCCACGGCGGTGGCAGCGTATTGCAGGCTGCCACTGGCGCTGTGCAACTGGATACCGTTTTGTTGCAAAGCCGCAAGCGTTGCGCCACGCGCCACCATGCCAATGGGGGGCGCATTGGCGGCTTGGCTAGCGCCTAATTTAGCGCCGATCCACAAACCAATCGCGCCGGCACCAAAAATAGTTATTTTTTGCATATTTTAAAGGAATTTAAGCGCAATGTCACTGTCAAAGCGTCATAGTTTGCTATATATAATATAGTCAATCTACATCGATTACACCGCATAACCGGGGTGCGATTGGTCGACCAAACGGCGCATGGCCTCAAACACATCGCGCCCTGCGCCAAAGCGTGCATCGTATTGCAGCCCGTCTTTTGAGGTGCGCTCTGCCACAGCATCAGGCACGGCAATGGCAGCGCCCAGCGGCGCTTGTATGCACTGGATGTCGCAGGCGCGTTGCAGCGTCCACAGCCGCACAAAAGCTGTGGGCAGGGTGGCCGCCCATGCCAGCAGGCCGTGGTTGCGCAAAATCACCAGCGGTTTGTCGCCCATAGCGGCCAAGAGGCGCGGCGCTTCGTCGGCATGGATGGTGATGCCTTCAAAGTCGTGGTAGGCCACGGCGTTGTGCAGTTGGGCTGAATAAAAGTTGTTTTGCGCCAAGCCGCTGGCGGTGCAAGCCACAGCGCTGCCGGTGGTGGTGTGGGTGTGCATCACGCAGTGCGCACCGGGCAGGGCATTGTGCAGGGCGGCATGCACGGTAAAGCCTGCGGGGTTGACGGGGTAGTCAGAATGGCCAATGACATGGCCAGTGGTGTCGATGCGCACCAAATTGGAGGCCGTGACTTCGCTGTAATGCAGGCCAAAAGGGTTGATTAAAAACTGCTTGTCTTCGCCGCAGACGCTGCTGGGCAGGCGCACCGTGATGTGGTTGTAAATCATCTCGGCCCAGCCCAGCATGGCAAAAATGCGGTAGCAGGCGGCCAACTCAACGCGGGCGGTCCACTCGTCGGGGTGAAAAATATTTTGTGGCATGGTGGTTTCCTAGGGCTTTTTAAACAGGGGGTGCAGGGTGCTCATTTTGTCGTCGTAGGCTTCTTGGCCTTCGTCCACCTGCACGGTGATGCCGATATGTTCGGTTTTTAATAAGTCTTCAAAATAGGCTTTTGCAGTTGCTGATATTGCTTTTCCAGCTGCGTTTTTTGTAGCGTCTGAGCGCCCCTTGCCCATGCGCAAGTTCATGTACACAAAGGCATAGTCCCCCGAGCCGCCCGCTGCCCGCCCCGCCGCCCCGCCATCGGCCACCGCGTAATGCGCCGCAGGGTAGGCCAACACGCGGGTGCCACCCGTGGGGTAGACCTGCGCACCGGCTTCGTCGCGCACGGCGAGCATGGTGTCGGCCATGCGGCGGCAAAGCGCCGTCATGTCGGTTTTGGCATCTAGGTTGGGGGTGTAGAGAATAACGAGGTGGGGCATTTAGAGTGCTTTCTTTAAAGGAACAACAGGAAAAATCGCATTGATTTGGCCCGTGCCGCTGCTGCCAAAATAGGGGGTGATGACTTCCACCTTCTCGGTGTAGCTGTGGCCGCCCAAGAGGCCATACAACATGGCCGTGTCGTGCATATCGCCTTCGCCCCAGCATTTTTCGTTGTACATGGGCAGCATGTCGATTACGGTGGCGTGTTCGCCCCGCTCCCACAGCTCGACCACTTTGCGGTCCACCTGCTCTAAAAAAGCGTTGTAGGTTTTAAAAGCAAACTCGGGCGCACGGCCATTGTCGGCAAAATGGTGGCTTAAAGACCCGCTGGCAAACACCGCCACCGTGCCCTCGTATTGCTCCTCAATGGCGCGGCGCACCGCCAGGCCAAATTGGCCGCTTTCGGTCAGGTCGTGCCAGTCGCACCATGCGCTGATGCAAATCACCTTGTAGTGTTTGTCTAAGTTCATGTAGCGCATGGGCACGAGCGTGCCGTATTCCAGCTCCAGTGTGGTGTCCGAGTGTGCCCGGCTTTTAATGCCCATGCTATTGGCCATGTCGCCAATCAGGTGGCCCAGTGCCGGGTTGCCGGGGTAGTCATAGGGCATGTTTTTGATAAAGTGCGGCAGCTCGTTGCTGGTGTACACGCCCTTAAACGCTGGCCCGCAGTTGATGTGGTATTCGCTGTTGACCTGCCAATGCACGTCAAACACCACAATGGTGTCCACCCCCAGCGCACGGCAGCGCCTGTCAATCTCCCTGTGCCCTGCAATGGCCGCATCGCGCTTGCCAAAATGGGGGCCCGGAAATTCGCAAAGGTACATGCTGGGCACATGCGTGATTTTGGCGGCGAGGGCGAGAGTTCCCATGGTTTAACCTTGTGTGTGCATAGGGTTGCTTATTTGCTGAGTAAAGCAATACCCCAAGTGAGCCAGAGTGCAAATATGGCGATTGCGCTAGCAAAAAACAACTTAAACCTAACTATCACGGTGTTTGAGCCGCAATGCACATAGCTGTGCGCATAGCGCAGGACGACAAAGCCCCAAGCAAGCGCAACGGCCACCAGCGATACCGATTGCGTAGCGTACGTGCCGATGCAGGCGACATAAAACAGCACCGGGGTTTCAAATAGATTTTGCAAATTGTCGGAGCAGCGCGTGTCTTGCATCGCTGCTGCAAAGTCTTTGCGCGTGGATGCCTTTTGCGGATGCAGCCGCATGGCGCGGAATTGCCCAGCGCGCTCTTGGTAGGTGCGCACGCCAACTATGCTAACAAGCAGCACCATGGCAAAAGCGGGTGTAAATATATGCAATGGATTCATGCGGTGCCCCAGTGTGGAATGTGGTGAGAGCCATAGGATACGGCAACATTCTTGGGCTCTAGAAACACCTCGTAGCTCCAAGTGCCGCCTTCGCGCCCTGTGCCGCTGGCTTTGGTGCCGCCAAACGGCTGGCGCAGGTCGCGCACGTTTTGGCTGTTAACAAAGCACATACCCGCTTCAATTTGCGCGGCCACGCGGTGGGCGCGGCCTAGGTTTTCGGTCCACACATAGCTGGAGAGACCATACTGCGTGTCGTTGGCAATGCGCACAGCGTCGGCTTCGTCTTTGAAAGGAATCAGGCAGGCCACGGGTCCAAAAATCTCGTCTTGGGCTATCTTCATGCGGTTGTCCACGTTGGCAAACACCGTGGGCAGCACGTAATTGCCCGCTTGTACGCGTGCGGGCAGGGCGGGTACGCCCAAGCCGCCGCACAGCAGGGTTGCGCCTTCCTGGCTTCCCAATGCGATATAGCTGCGCACCTTGGCCAAATGCGCCTGTGAAATCATGGGGCCAACAGTAGTGTTGCCGTCCAGCGGGTCGCCCACCACAATTTTTGCCGCGCGCTTGGCAAAGGTGGCAGCAAATTCGTTGTAAATACTTTGCTGCACCAAGATGCGGCTGCCTGCCGTGCAGCGTTCGCCGTTGTTGCTAAAAATCATGAACACGGCCGCATCGAGGGCGCGGTCGAGCTGGGCATCTTCAAAAATCACAAAAGGCGATTTCCCCCCCAGCTCCATGCTGAATTTTTTCAGGCCAGCGGCTTGCACAATGCGGTTGCCTGTGGCGGTGCTGCCAGTGAACGAAATCGCCCGCACATCGGGGTGTTTGCAAAGCGGTTCGCCCGCGTCTTTGCCCATGCCGTGCACAATATTGAGCACGCCCGGCGGCACACCTGCCTCTAGCGCCAGCTCGCCTAAGCGGGCGGCACTCATGGGCGAGAGCTCGCTCATTTTGAGCACTGCTGTGTTGCCAAATGCTAAACAGGGCGCGGTTTTCCAAGTGGCCGTCATAAACGGCACATTCCACGGGCTCACCAGCGCACACACGCCCACGGGGTGAAACAGCGTGTAGTTCAAATGCGTCTCGGTGGGGTAGGTGTGGCCGTCCACGCGGGTGCACATTTCGGCAAAATAATAAAAATTGTCGGCGGCACGGGGAATCAGCTGTTTGCCGGTTTGCGCGATGGTTTGCCCGCAGTCGTTGGTCTCGGTTTGTGCAATCTCGGGCACATGCGCGGCAATTAAATCGCCCAGCTTGCGCATGATCTTGGCACGATTCGCGGGCGCGGTGGCCGCCCACGCGGGGAAGGCGGCTTTGGCTGCGGCCACGGCCGCGTTCACTTCTAGCTCGCCCCCAGCGGCCACTTGGGCCAACACTTCTTGGGTGGCGGGGTTGACGGTGTCAAAGCTGCTGGCGCTGGAGACGTGTCGGCCGTTGATGAGGTGATTAATTTGCATGGTGCTTATTGAAGTTTGAGACGGTTCAGGCTAGGATGATCGTGTTGTGTAAATCGCCGAGAGATTCAATCGAGGTAACCACCGCATCGCCCACTTTGCAGTCCACCACCCCATCTGGCGTGCCCGTCAAAATCACATCGCCGGGTTTCAAGGTCATGAAGCTGCTGAAATACGCAATCAAAGTGGGCACGCTAAAAATCATGTCCCGCGTGTTGCCGCTTTGCGTCACCACACCATTTACTGTGGTTTGCAGAGCCAGTGCCATCGGGTTGGCGATATTGGCCGCATCCACCAGCCATGGGCCAATGGGCGTGCAGGTGGGGCGGTTTTTCACGCGCAGGTTGGGGCGGTACCAGTTTTCTAGGTAGTCACGGATGGCGTAGTCGTTGGCCACGGCGTAGCCTTGCACATAGTCGTAAGCATGCTCTTCGCGCACGTTTTTAGCCGTGCGACCCATCACCACAGCCAGCTCGCATTCGTAGTGCATGAACTTTACGCCTTCTGGGCGTATGGTCTGGCAGCGGTGGCCAGTCAAGGCGCTGTCAGATTTGAGGAAGGCCAGCGGCTCGTCGGGCGCTTTAAAAGCCAGCTCTTTGGCATGGTCGGCATAGTTGAGCCCTAGCGCAATCACGCTGCGGGCGCGTGCTGTGGGGGCAAGCGGGGGCAGCCACTGCACAGCATCAAAAGCCACGCACTGGCCGCTTGCCAGCAGCAGCGCGCCATCTTGCTCGGTGGCAGCATAGGTTTGGCCTTGGTAGATAACGCGGGCGTGTTTCATGCGGCGCTCCCAGCCACCAACGTGTTGCGCAGGGTTTCAAAGCCGGGCGCACTGATTTCCACCACATCGCCCGCCCGCGCCAACGGCGCATCAAATGGGCAACCGGGCATGAGCACATCGCCCGCGCGAAAATCGGCAAATTCCGACGCATCGGCAACCAGCTGCTCGGCGCTGCGCAGCAGGTGGGCATAGCCAATGCTTTGCACCAGCGCACCGTTGATGCGCACTTGCAGCGCAAGGCTGGCCAGCGTAGCAAACGGCACGGCATATGACAAACTTTGCGGGGCTGCAACGCCCAAAAACCCGTCCACACACTTAGTCTTGACGGGTGGGCGGTAAAAGCTGGCATGCGGCACCGTCACATCGTTCATGAGTCCAAGCGCTACTGAATATGGAGCACCATATGACGCTCTGGCAGTGACATTGTGCAAAAAAACCATAAAAATACTGGCTCTGACCTGCACCGCACCGACTCCAGCAGGAATGGCGATCTCAGAGCCGTTGGCGCTAAAAGTATTGGCCGTTTTAATGAACAACACAGGCGCTTTCGGCGGTGTGCCATAGGGCTTGTCGTGCATTTGCGCAGCCAGCGCCGCATGCTCGCAGGGGAAATTCATCAGCGTGCCGTAAACGGTGCCGGTGGGGAGCCAAGGGGTTGTCATGGTGTGTTTTCTTGGGGTGTGGGTTGGGCGTCAATGGCAATCACCGCATCTAGCAAGGCATAGAGTTGCCCGAGTTGCGCTTTGCCTAGTGACAACTCCATGGTGGCGTAATGCTGCTCAATGGAATCCGAGAGTTTTTGCACCATGCTTTTGCCTTTTAGAGTGGCCGTAACTTGCGTGCGCCGCGCATCCTGTGGGTCGCGGTTGCGGTTGATTAAACCGTCGCGCTCCATGCGCAGCAGCACACCCGTGAGGCTGGGGCCCAGCAAATACGCCTGCGAAGCGATGGTGCCAGTGTCAGCAGCACCGCGCTCGCCCAAGACGCGCAACACGCGCCATTGCTGGTCGGTAAGGCCATGCTCGCGCAGGTTAGGCCGAAAATGCGCCATCACTGCTTCGCGCGCTTCGAGCAGAAGGCGGGGGAGGTTGCGGTGGGCGAATGCGGTCATTTTATTTAATATATTAAATAAAAAGCTTTTTGTCAAGATATATGCTACGGGGCGATATTTGACATGTACGCCCCTGTGATTGGTATGGACGGCTTCGCGGCTGTCCTCCGCCCTTCGGGCTCCCCCTTTATGTCGTTACGCCGTCCAGACCAATCACAGGGGCAGCGCAATGGGTGGGTTTGCGCAAGTAAATGCCCGCAGCAAAGGAAAGGCGAACTCAGGACTGGCGGGCAGATTCTGTACAAAACAATGGTGCAAATTAAGCTGTATATAAATGCAGTAAAATGAGTGCATGGCCAAAGACAAAACCCTTTTCACATGCTCCGAATGCGGCGGCACCTCCCACCGCTGGCTGGGCAAATGCCCCAGTTGCAACGCTTGGAACACCATGGTCGAGTCAAGCGCGGCCAGTAGCGAGCCGGCTAAAAACCGCTTTGCTTCGCTCACCGCTGCCGCGCCCGTGTTGGCGCTGTGCGACATTGAAGCCACTGATTTTGACCGCACCCCCACAGGGCAAGACGAGTTAGACCGCGTGCTGGGTGGCGGCATTGTGGAAGGCGGCGTGGTGCTGATTGGCGGTGACCCGGGTATTGGTAAATCGACTCTGCTGCTGCAAGCGCTTGACTCACTACAGCGCGGGGGACAAAAAAGCTTGTATGTCACCGGCGAAGAAAGCGGTGCACAAGTAGCGCTGCGTTCGCGGCGGCTGGGCATTGTGGCCAGCCAAGTCAAGGTGATGGCGGAGACGCAGCTGGAGAAGATTTTGGCCACACTGGCTGAGCATTCGCCCGATATTGCGGTGATTGACTCCATCCAAACCGTGTATTCCGACCAGCTCACCAGCGCCCCGGGCTCGGTGGCGCAGGTGCGCGAGTGTGCGGCTCACCTCACGCGTTTTGCCAAAAGCTCGGGCACAGCCATTGTGCTGGTGGGCCATGTGACCAAAGAAGGCACACTGGCTGGCCCGCGCGTGCTGGAACACATGGTCGACACGGTGCTGTATTTTGAAGGCGACACGCATTCGAGCTTTCGCCTCGTGCGCGCCATTAAAAACCGCTTTGGCGCAGTCAACGAGATTGGCGTGTTCGCCATGACCGAAAAAGGCCTGAAGGGCGTGAGCAACCCCAGCGCTATATTTCTGAGTCAACACTCCGAGCCCGTGCCCGGCAGTTGCGTGATGGTGACACTGGAGGGCACGCGCCCGATGCTGGTCGAGATTCAGGCGCTGGTTGACAACGGCGGGCCTTCGCCTAGGAGGCTGTCGGTGGGGCTAGACAAAGACCGTTTGGCCATGCTGCTGGCCGTGTTGCACCGCCATGCGGGCGTGGCCTGCATGGACCAAGACGTGTTTGTCAACGCCGTGGGCGGTGTGCGCATCAGCGAGCCCGCAGCCGACTTGGCCGTGATGCTCTCAATCAGCAGCAGCCTGCGTGGCAAACCCCTGCCCAAAGGTTTTTTAGCTTTTGGCGAGGTGGGGCTAGCAGGCGAGGTGCGCCCCGCGCCGCGCGGCCAAGAGCGGCTTAAAGAAGCCGCAAAATTAGGCTTTAGCGTGGCGATTGTCCCCAAAGCCAATGCCCCCAAAAAGTCGCAAGCCAAGGAGTTTGAAGGCCTGACCATCCACGCCGTGGAGCGGGTGGAAGAAGCCATGAATCTGCTGCGCACGCTGCAATAAAACCCCAGAGCCACCGTATTTTCCACAAGCGAGCGTTGCAAGGTGCTGCGACAATACCCCCCATGAAATTTCAAACTCCTCTTATCTGGGCTGGTGGTGCCCTGCTGATCGCCATGTCGTACCAACAATTTGGCTGGGGCGGGGTGGCCATGGCGGTGGGGGTGATCGTATTTTCCATGCTGCTGCATTTCTCGCGCATGATGACGGTGCTTAAACGCGCCGCCAATGCGCCCATGGGCTATGTTGCCAGCGCCGTCATGCTCAACGCCAAGCTCAAACCGGGGGCCAGCCTGCTGCATGTCACCGCCATGACCAAGAGCCTTGGCGCTTTGCAAAGCAACAAGGACGCGCAGCCCGAGGTCTACCGCTGGACCGACACCGCAGGCTCGCATGTCACCTGCACCTTCGTGGGCGGCAAGTTGACTGAATATGTTTTGTGGCGACCGCAGGTAGCCTAGTCTTGCGGCTACTATTCGTAAATCTGCGACCCGCTCCCGCGTAAAATCCGTGTTTTAAGAAACAACCACTTGCAACCCCAAGGAGCCCCCCATGTCAGCAGCACCCACCTCCATGTCCGACCGCGACGGCAAAATCTGGATGGACGGCCAGATGGTCGAATGGCGCGATGCCAAAATCCATGTGCTTACCCACACCTTGCACTACGGCTGCGGCGCCTTTGAAGGCGTGCGCGCCTACCATTTGGCCGACGGCAGCACAGGCATTTTTCGCCTAGAAGAGCACACCGAGCGCCTGTTTAACAGCGCCAAAATCCTGCGCATGAAAATCCCCTTTACCAAAGAAGAGGTTATGCAGGCCCAGCTCGACGTGGTGCGCGTGAACAACTTGCCCAGCTGCTACATCCGCCCGCTCACCTGGATTGGCGACAAAAAACTCGGTGTGTCGCCCAAAGGCAACGACATTCACCTCATGGTGGCCGCATGGCCTTGGGGTGCTTACCTTGGCGACGAAGGCCTCAAGCGCGGTAGCCGCGTCAAAACCAGCAGCTTCACCCGCCACCATGTCAACATCACCATGATTCATGCCAAGGCGGTAAGCAACTACACCAACTCGATTTTGGCCAACATGGAAGCCACCGACGAAGGCTACGACGAAGCCCTGCTACTCGACCCACAAGGCTTTGTGTCTGAGGGCGCTGGCGAAAACGTGTTTGTGGTGCGGAGTGGCGTGGTTTACACGCCAGATTCGAGCGCAGGTGCATTAAACGGTATCACCCGCAATACCATTTTCTCCATCTGCAAAGACCTTGGCATCGACATCAAAGAAAAGCCAATTACCCGCGACGAAATCTACATTGCTGACGAAGCCTTCTTCAGCGGCACAGCGGCCGAGGTCACC
>JANOYR010000044.1:0-28563 GCA_031428975.1 Polaromonas sp.
GCCTTGAGCATGGCAATCACGGGAATGATGGTGAGAAAAATACCTGCAAACAGCTTGGCTACCTCTAACATAGGTGCCCACGAAAACTGGTTGTCTGCATGCACCTTGGCCGCTGTGTATTTAAATGACAGCACACCCACCAGCACCAAACCCAGATCGCGCACCAAACCGGGCAAGCCCACGGGCGTGCCCAACACGTCAAAAGACACGCCAGACTTCCACAAACCGCTCATCAGCACCAAGCCTGCAATGGTGGCCAGCAGCGCAAAATTAGGTGCGCCGTCAAAGCGGATGCGCTTGCTGTCAGGCGTGGGGTCGACGGGTAATAACTCTTCGCGGCGGTGGTAAAACCATGAATCTAAGGCATAAAAAATAGCCAAAAGCGAGCCAATTAAAAACAAGGTTTCGGGGAAGATGTGTTTCACTGTCCAGAAAAAGTCTACGCCTTTCAGAAAACCTAAAAACAAGGGGGGGTCGCCCAAGGGCGTGAGCGAGCCGCCTGCGTTGGACACAATAAAAATAAAAAACACCACGGTATGCGCTTTGTGTTGGCGGTTGTCGTTGGCGCGCAGCAGCGGGCGGATGAGCAGCATCGACGCGCCGGTAGTGCCCATGAAGCTGGCCAACACCGCGCCAATGGCCAAAATGCTGGTGTTGAGCCCTGCCGAACCATGCAAATTGCCCCGAATATGAATACCGCCAGCGACGGTGTAGAGCGCAGTGAGCAGCACAATGAAGGGGATGTATTCTGCCAAGAGCGCATGGGCCAAGCCAGCAGCTGCTGCACCAAAACCAAACACCGCCATGAAGGGCAGAAAAAACGCGGCGGCCCAAGCCGCCGTGATTTTGCCAAAATGGTGGTGCCAGAAGCTGGGCGCGAGCAAAGGCAGCAATGCAATAGACAGCAAAATTCCCGCAAATGGAAGACCCCAAACGGCAGAAAGTTGGCTACCCTTGATTTCGGCGGCAAATGCCCATTGCGGCATGCCCAATACTGCAAGCAATAAAACGCTTTTGTGCAAAAAATGCATCGCTGAGTACTCCTGTTTAGACGTGCATTATGCAGGCTGGGTTATGTCAAACACTTGGCGCAGATAGGCCAAGTATTTTTCGTCTTCACACATGTTTTTAGACGGTGTGTCAGACAATTTGGCCACAGGCTGGCCGTCGCAGCGCACCATTTTCATGACAATTTGCAGCGGCACATGGGCGGGTGGGTCGCCCAAATCGTTGGTTAAATTGGTGCCAATGCCAAAGGCCAGTTGGCAGCGGCCTTTGAACCGGTGGTACAGCTCGATGGTGCGCGGCACGGTCAGGCCGTCGCTGAAGATCAAAATTTTGGTTTGTGGGTCGACGCGCTTGGCTTTGTAGTGCGCTAGCAGGCGCTCGCCCCAAGCAAATGGGTCGCCGCTGTCGTGGCGTGCGCCGTCAAACAGTTTGCAAAAATACATGTCGAAATCGCGCAAAAACGCGCTCATGCCATACACGTCGCTCAGGGCAATGCCCAAGTCGCCCCGGTATTCTTTGGCCCAAGATTCAAAAGCAAAAATTTGGCTGTCGCGCAGGCGTGGCCCCAGTGCTTGCGCAGCTTGCAAATACTCATGCGCCATGGTGCCCAAGGGGGTGAGCCCTAATTTCATAGCAAACAATACATTGCTAGTGCCCGCAAACTGCCCTTTTGGCTCTGGGCTTGCACCCAGCTTGGCGCTGAGCACGCGCAGCACCTCTTCATGCCAAGCTTTGCTCAAACGCCTGCGTGTGCCGTAGTCGGCAATTTTCAAATCGGCCAAACCTTCGCCGTGCATCAAGGCAATTTTGTCGTCTAAGCGCCTGCGGCCTGTCATCAGGTCGGGCACTTTGAGGGTGTTGCGAAAATACACCTCGTTGACAATGGCCAACACTGGAATTTCAAACAAAATAGTGTGCAGCCACGGGCCTTTGACGGTTATTTTCAGTTCACCGTTGGGCTGGGAGCTGATGTCGATGTATTTTTCGTTGAGCCGAAAAAGGCCCAAGAAATCCACAAAATCGCTCTTAATAAAGCGCATGCCCCGCAAATACGACAGCTCGGCATCGGAAAACCGCAGGCTGCACAGGCTTTTAATTTCCTCGCGGATCTCGGCGGCAAAGGGCGCTAGCTGCACGCCCGCGTTACGGCATTTAAAGCTGTATTCCACCTGCGCACTGGGAAACTGGTGCAACACCACCTGCATCATGGTGAACTTGTACAGATCGGTGTCGAGCAGGCTGGTGATGATCATGGCGGGGAAATGGGAGTGTGGCGCTATCTTAACGCGGCAGACTGCACACAACCGGCTTGCAACAGCAAGCAGGCATCCGCATGGTGCGCCAGCACATCGTTTTGTTCGGCAATTAACATGGCCATGCCTTGGGCTTTGAGGGCGAGCAGTGCGGTGGCGATGGACTCGACCAACACGGGGGCGATGCCTTCGCAGGGCTCGTCAAGCAGGAGCAAGGTGGGCGCGGTCATGAGGGTGCGGGCGATTGCCAGCATTTGCTGTTCGCCACCGCTCATGTGGGCGGCGGGGCGGTTGAGCATGGTTTTAAGCACAGGGAAAAGGTCTAACACCTGCGTCTCTTGGTCAGCCAAGCTTTTGCCCTGCCGCCCTGCAGCCGTATCCGCTGAAACTACGGCTTGGCGGGCGGCAATGCGCAAATTCTCGCGCACGCTCAAAGCCGTGAACAGCCTGCGGTCTTCGGCCACATAGCCTAGCCCTGCGCGGGCACGCAGATGGGGTGCTTGGCAGGTGTGCGGGTCTTGCAAGCTCTTATTTTGGTAGCGAACTGTGCCTGTTTGGCGGCGAGATTGGTCGTTTAAGCCCATGATGGCGGCCAGCAGGGTTGACTTGCCTGCGCCATTGAGCCCTTGCAAAACCAGCATTTGCCCTGCCTGCACGCTGCAATCCACCCCAAACAGCGCTTGGGCGCTGCCATACCAAGCGTTTAAATGGCGCACCTCAAGCATGGGATGCCTCCAAAACCTGTGTATCTGCACCAGCGCCAGCGCCAGCGCCAGCGCCAGCGCCTGCGCCCACTGTAGCGCTGCCCTGCTCTACAAAATGCTGACCAAGGTAGCGGCTTTTCACCACCGCATTGCCCGCAATGTCATGCGGACTGCCAGACGCGGCAATGCAACCGTCAATGAGCACCAGCACGCGGTCTGCCACGCCAAACACTGCGTCCATGTTATGCTCGGTGTACAACACCGTCATGCCGCCTGCGCACAGCTGCTTGACCAGTGCCATCAGCGCATGGCGCTCGGCGGCGGCCAGGCCTGCGGCCGGTTCGTCAAGCAAAAGCAGCTTGGGCGCTGCCGCCAAGGCAATGGCCAGCTCTAGGCGTTTTTTAGCACCATAGGGCAAAGTTTGGGCCTGCGCATGGGCTAAATCGCCTAAACCAACCTGCGCCAATAGCGCTTTAGCCGCTGCAAGGCCTTGGTTTTTAAGCGGCAAAAACCCTTGCTGGCGCTTTGCTGGCTTCAAAGCAAGCTGTATATTAGATAGCACGTCGAGCGCCTCAAAAACCTGCGCCACCTGAAAGCTGCGGGCCACCCCCAAACGGCACAACGCTGCCGATGTCAGCCCTGTAATGTCCGCCACGCCCTGCCAAAGCACCTGCCCTGCGTCGGGCTTTTGCTGCCCACACAGCGCCGCAAAGCAGGTGGATTTGCCAGCGCCGTTGGGCCCAATCAAGGCCACACATTCGCCCGCGGCAATAGCAAAGTCCACCCCGTCTAGCGCCTTGACCCCGCCAAAATGCTTGCGCAGACCGCTCACTTGCAGCAAAGGCGCTGGATCGTCTTGCACAGGCTGGTTGTGGCGCATAGGGGTAGAAAATAATGGCAATGTCACGGTACTATGGTCAGAGTGTGCTATTTAAAGTGAAGCAATTTTGCACGCATGCGCAGCACCAAACCCGCCAAACCCGACGGCGCAGCCACCATCATCAGCATGACCAGCAGCCCCAAAGCGCCGCGCCAATAGTCAGACAACACGCCCATGCCGCTGGACAACTGCGCTTGCAAGAGCGTGAGCACCGCGCTGCCCAGCACCGCGCCCCACACCCAGTGCACGCCGCCCAACAACACCGCCAGCAGCACGTCCACCGACACCGAGACCGATGCTGACGAAGGAAACACCGCCCCCTTGTGCGCCGCAAAAAGCGCCCCCGCCAAGCCTGCCAAGGCGGCGCTGGCGGTGAATACGCCGTATTTCAGGGCGAACACAGGCAGTCCGCTGGCCCGCGCACGCTCGGGCGCGTCGCGCACGGCTTGCAGCGCAGCGCCCCAGCGCGTGCGTGCGGCATACGACAAAAATGCCACGGCGCTGGCGGCAATCAGCAGCACCAAGGGTTCAAAAATGGCCCTTGACAGGCCGCTCCCCATGCCTAGACTGCCCTGCCCTGCACCAACCGACACCGCATCGGGCACTGCCGAGGCCAGCAACTGCAGCCCAATCAAACCGTTGTCACCACCGCTGAGGCTCACCCACTGCGTAGCGGTAGCCCACACCACCTGTGCCAAAGCCAGCGACAGCATGGCCAAATAGACCCCTGCCGAACGCACCAACACGGCCCCAAACACAGCAGCAGCAAGCGTTGCAGCCAGAGTGCCCGCTAACATGGCGGCGGCAAAACCCCAGCCCCACAGGCTATGGCTGAGCGCCGCGCCGTAAGCACCCAGTGCAAAAAACGCCGCATGGCCAAAACTGACCAAGCCGCCCAGCCCCATCATGGCCTGCAAACTGAGGGCAAAAATACACAAAATAAGTGCGTCCACCGCCAAAGACCGCCAATACAGACCCGCCCCGGCGGCATTGCCTTGGCCTTGCACCCCACCAGCGCTTGCATCGCCCAGTGAATTCCCCACAATGCCCCACACCAAAGCGCCAGCTGATACTATAAAAATAACAGCTATATATGACGGCTTGACGGTGACATTGGCAAATATCTCTGCTTTTTCTTGCGCCCCAGATGCCAAAGAGCTGCCCAGCAGCCCCTGCGGCCGCACCGCCAGCACCACGGCCATGGTGACAAACACCAGCACCAAAGTAGCCTGCGGAAAAATACTGATACCAAACGCATGCACCATGCCAATGAGCAGCGCCGCCCAAAACGCCCCCGCAATGCTGCCCAGACCACCCGTGACCACCACCACAAAGGTTTCCACCACCACGTTGACGTCCATTTGCAGGTTGGCAGGCTCGGTGGGCAGGCGCAGCGCCCCGCCCAGCCCCGCCAGCGCACAGCCCAAAACAACAGCACCCAGCATCAGGGGCTTGGGGTTGATGCCCAGCGCGTCCAACATGTGGCGGTCTTGCGTGGCAGCTTTAAGGCGCTGGCCAAAGCGGGTTTTGGTCAGCAGCAGGTGCAGCCCCAGCCACACCAAAGGGCCTAGCGCAATCGTGACAATATGCCAAACCGGAAAAAACTCGCCCGCCCACTCCACCGCGCCCTTCAGCCCCGGAAAGCGCGGCGCAAACACCTCATCGGGCCCAAACACCGCCAACATGGCATCGTGCAGAAACAGGGTGAGCCCAAAAGTAGCCACCAATTGGTACAACTCGGGCGCATCGGCCAATCGGCGTAACAATAAAAATTCGGCCACAGCGCCCACCAGCGCTGCACAAGCCGCCCCCAAAAGCATAGCGCCAGCATAGCCCCAAGCGCTTCCCCCCCAGCTGGGCAGCCACAGCGTGACAATATGCGCCGAGAGCAGCGCCCCCAGCATATAAAAGCTCCCATGCGCAAAATTAACAATCCGCGTCACCCCAAAAATCAGCGTCAACCCCGCCGCCATTAAAAAAAGCGTGGTGGCGTGGGACAGGCCGTTGAAGAGTTGGAGCGTGAGAGGCATGGACAAGTGGGGTATTCGATCTACGGCAAGTTTATGTCGCCCTCAACTCTGCCCTTTTTATGTACGCCATCAGTCTTTCCGCCACAAATTCAGCCAATTTCACGGGGACAGCGTTTCCTATGACTTGCTCCACATCAGATTTCGTTCCTAAAAGCTCAAAATTTGCAGGGAATGTTTGCACCAATGCGCGTTCGTGCGTAGTCAACGGCCGCAGCCCTTTGCCTACTGGCACACCGTCACCCACATGGCCGGGGTAGCCTTTGGGTATAGGGCGGTTCACTCCGCGAATCGTGGGGCTCGGTTCGTCAATACTGAACACACCGCGTCGCGCGTAGGAGCGTGGATGGCGGTAGTAATGCTCAAAGGGCAGCTTGTTACAAAAGTACTGGCGCAGCGTCAACGGCTCTTTGCTTTGCCCCTCTTCCAATGCGGTATCCAAAAATCCATCTTGGCCATTTAATTGGCCAATGACTATGAGGCGCTTGCGTGACTGAGGAGCGCCGCAATGGGCTGCATTGAGTAGCTGCACCGTGATGCCATACTTGGCTTTTTTAAAGATCGCCATGGCTGTTTTGTAAGCCTGCGAACTAGCCGCCCGCGCCACGTTTTCCATCACAAAATATGCAGGACGGTGTTGCGCAATGACATTGGCATAATTGATCGTCAAGCTAGCACGTCCGCCCGACTCGTCACGCTTGCCAGCGCTAGAAAAATCTTGGCATGGTGGGCCACCAATCAGTACGTCTGGCTGGTACTTGCGCAACAACTTCAGTGCAGAGTCTTCATCCGAAAGATCAATGGAAACCGCGTCATGGTCTGGGAAATTGGCTTGGTACACAAGCAATGCGGGACGCCAATTCTCAACAGCGCAGACTACATCGAAGCCCGCTTGCTGAAAGCCTAAGCTTAAACCGCCGCCTCCAGCAAAAAAATCAACTACTTTGGGCTTCATTTTGATGCCCCAAATAAGTCTTCTGAAAAATACAAAATAGCATCAAATCGGCGTTCAGGACTCAGGTATTTTTGCCCTCCGCCAAGGATAATTTTTTTAATCTCTTGGCGTTGAATGACTGGCTTGGTTAGTCTGTCGCAGCCCATCAAGTCACGTGAGCGTGTGCCAGAAATGGCAAATTCTTTGTCGTTTTGAAAATCAAAAGTCATCCCGTCATAAATCGGGGCCTGATGCACCTTTTCAGATTTAGAGCGGTCGTAAAGAAAACGTGCCAAACGCAAGGCGGCACGCGCATAGCGCGAAATAGCGCTGCTGTCGCGCGGATTACGCGCAGAATCTAAGAATAAATGCGCTAAGGCAAAGTCACTCCAAACAAAAATATCCAAGCAGTTGTCCGCTAAAACTGGGGATTTTCCAACCGTTTTCCATACGGGCTGCATCAAAAGTGGGGTTTGGAATTTTTTAAACTCAGCAAAAAAAACCTCTAAGGCCAGAACTGCCGGTTCAACCAATTGAACCATCTCAACTTTGGATTCCCATGAGCGTACTTTGGAAAACACCGGGTCAAAAATCTCTTTGACTCGCTTTTGGTGCTTGTCTACAGAACGCGACATCGACAAAGCCATGTAGCGTGTCGTAGCGGATCGAATCACCAATTCAGCGCCATACAAATGCTCTGCCAATGCTTCGGTGGTGTTATCTGGCAGAGTGGTAAGTTTGATCTCGATGGGACGAATTTGTTGGGATGGATCGCCTGTTCCGACCACTAAATCAATCGCGGGTAACTCGTCTACAACGTAGCGCCTGTAGGGGTCAAACCGAGATTCAAAAGCGAAATACAGCTGCTCATTGGGAAGCGTAGAGCCAAATAGCTCGGCGACATCAATGTCCGATATCTGTGTTTGCGTCTCATTTTTGTATTTGACGTACACGAGTGGGATTTTTTTGGACCGCATGTAGCAGGCAAGTGCCACCGGAAAAGCTGAATTGAATTGATTTTTCCCCCAGTAGTAAGGATCAGAAAAGTCACGGTTACTGCGCGAAATTCCAAATAACGACGGTGCAATGGGGTTTTTCATGCTGATATTTTATACAGTTTTCATTTGCTTTTTTACACTTTGTCTAACACTCACTCCACCCAAGTCGTGAACTCCCCAGCCGCTACCCGCTCGGTGGCAAAGGTGTTAACCAATGCTGCCTCGTCGGCGTAGCCCAACGACATGCCGCAGACCAGCATCTCGTTGTCTGCCGCCCCAATATGGGGCAAAATTATTTTGCTAAAGCCGTTCCATGCGGCTTGGGGGCAGGTGTGCAGGCCTCGGGCGCGGGCCGCTACCATGATGTTTTGCAAAAACATGCCGTAGTCGAGCAAACTGCCACGACCCATGATGCGGTCCATGGTGAACATCAGGCCAACGGGGGCACCAAAAAATCGGTAATTTTGCTGGTGCTGGGCGTGCATGGCGGCTTTGTCGCCCTTGGCAATGCCCAGCACGCCATACAAGCCAAAGCCGCAGGCGCGGCGGCGGTCAATGTAGGGCGATATCCACTTTTCGGGGTAATAGTCGTATTCTTCGGTGTGTTGGGCGGCCAAACTGGGGTCGGCGGCCATGGCGTTGTGGGCGCTGACCACTTGGTCTACCAAGGCGTCTTTTTTTGCGCCTTGCAATACATACACCTTCCAAGGCTGGGTGTTGGTGCCGCTGGGGGCGCGGCCCGCAGTTTGCAACAGGTCTTCTAGCAGCGCGCGCGGCACAGGCTGCGCTGTGTAGGCGCGGGCACTGAAGCGGCTGAGCATGGCCGCGTCCACGCTGGCTTGGTCGGCTATTTGGGTGGCCACTTGGTGGGAGCTTATTGGGTGGGTGGTTGCTGGGGTCATAGGGGCGGTCAACGGAGTGTCTCCAAAGTGGTTAACAGGTGGCCAATGGCTAAATCGGAGGATTGGGGGATAAGTTTGACGGGGCGACGGCTGTTTTTGTCGACGTACACATGCACAAAATGCCCATGCGCATTGGTGTGCTGGGCATCGCCCGCAAACAGCCCCACCTCGTAGCGCACCGAAGCGCTGCCAATGTGTGCCACGCGAATGCCCGCCGCCACGGTTTGCGGAAACGCCACAGGCGCAAAATAATTGCACTGCGTTTCCACCACCAAGCCAATGACTGTGCCGTGGTGGATGTCTAGTGCGCCTTGGGCTATCAAAAAGCCATTGACGGCGGTGTCAAACCAGCTGTAATACACAACATTGTTGACATGGCCGTAAACGTCGTTGTCCGCCCAACGGGTGCTGATGCTTTGAAACTGCTTGTAATAGCTGCGCGGACGGGGCTCGGGGCGAGTGGGAAGGTGCGTGGTGCTCATGGCTTAGGATTTTGCCACTTGCGCCAGTACTCTAGCGCCACACGGTAGGTGTTTTTTTGCACCTCTAGTGTGGTGTTGATGTCGCTGCCGTAGCCACCCGCCATGGCAAATGCCAGCGGAATGCGGCGCTGCCAACACCAGTGCATGACGCGGCGGTCGCGCGCTTCTAGGCCGTCGTAGCTTAGTTTTAGCCGACCCAAGCGGTCGCCTTCGTGGGGGTCTGCGCCTGCCAAATACAGCACAAATTGTGGGGCAAAACGGCGCTCTAGTGTGTCAAGTGCATGGTCGAGCGCCTCTAGGTAGACATGGTCTGGGCAGCCATCGGGCAGGTCTACATCAAGGTCGCTGGCTTCTTTGCGAAAGGGAAAGTTTTTAGCGCCATGCAGCGACAGCGTAAAAACACTGTCGTCCCGCGCAAAGATGCTGGCGCTGCCATTGCCTTGGTGGACATCGAGGTCAATAATGGCCACTTTTAGGGGCTGCTTGTGAAGCCGCGCCCACTCGGCCTGCATCAGGCGGGCGGCTACCGCCACGTCGTTGAACACACAAAAACCACCGCCTTTTGCAGCACTGCTGTGGTGTGTGCCGCCCGCAAGGTTGGCGGCTATGCCCTGCGGTGCCAGTGCTGCACCGCTGTTTTGCGCGGCCTCCCCCAGCCCAATGGCGACTCGGCTGGCGCACAAGGTGGCTCCTACCGAGCGGCGGGCGCGCTCGGCCATGGCGGCGCTCCACGGAAAACCTATCTCGCGCATCGCAGCGGGGGCAATGCTGCCGGTCGCAATAGACTGTATGTAGGCAGGGCTGTGGCACAGCGCCAACTCGCCGTCGGTGGCAGGGGGGGCTACTTGCAGCGCTACCTGCGGCATATCCGCTTGCAGCCAGTCGCGCAAGGCGCGGTATTTGCCCATGGGAAAACGGTGGCCCTCGGGCAAGGGCAATACAAATTGGTCGGCGTAGTAGGCGTGCACGGTTTGTATTGTCTACTGCTAGCACTTGCGCCAAGTAGCCATCTAGCAGAACCCTTAAGCTTTAGGCCCGTGCGTCCAGCGGCCCGGGCGGGCGGCAGTGATGTGGCCGTTTTCTATGACGGTCTCGCCTGAGACCAAGGTGGCTACATAGCCCACTGATTTTTGCACCATGCGCCGGCCCCCCATCGGCAAGTCGCGCACAATTTCTGGCATGGGCAGTGCCAAACGCGCCAGATCCACGATGTTGATGTCGGCCTTCATGCCAGTAGCTATTACGCCTCGGTCGGTCAGCCCCATGTGCAGGGCGTTGCGCTGGCTGAGCATATGCACCACTTGGGGCAAGGGGATTTTGGGGCCTCGACTGCGCTGCAAGCCCCAATGGGCGAGCATGGTGGTGCTGCTGCTGGCATCACAAATTGTGCCCACATGCGCCCCCGCATCCCCCAACGAACACAGGGCTTTAGGGTGCAGCAGCATCTCGCGCACCCGGTCTAAAGAACCCGCCAAATAATTAAAAATAGGGAAATACACCAAGTTTGACCCATCGCCAGCGGACAAATGGTCTAGCATGAGCGCACGCGCGGTCACGCCCCGCTGCTTGGCTTGCGCACCCAATGACTCAGATGGCAGCGGCTCATAGTCCATCCCACCGTCCGCCCCTAGCCCAGCTTTGGGCAGCAGCGGAAACAACATAAAGGCAATGTTTTCAAAATTGGCCACCACGTAATCCACCAAGGGCGGGATGGAAGAGCCCTCGACCGACAGGCGCACGGGCGTTTGGCTCAAAATAGCAGCATGCAGGGCTGGATCGCGCAGTTTGCTAGCCCGCTCTGGCGCAGGCAAATGCGCAATGGCTTGGTAGGCTGGAAAGGCATCGAGCAGGTTGAGCGTGGTGTCCAAACCGTTGAGCACCCCAATGCCGCGCGGCGAGGCCTGCAATTTCATGTCGATGCCTTTGGCAGCACTGGCCAAGGCTGCGTCCCCCAGCCATTGGCTTTGCTGAGGCGCGTTGACGCGGTCCATCCAAGTGACCGCCATGGGGCGATTGGCCACCCGTGCCATGTTCTCTAGCTTGGCATATTCACGCTCGAACCGGGTTTTTTCGTCTTCTGGTGCGCCGCGCGTGCTGGCAAAATCGCTCACGCCGTGCAACACGCGGTAAGGTAAACCGTGCAGCACCTCGGCCAAACTGTTAAGTTCTAGCGCAGACACTTCAAACGAGGGGGTCATCAGCCCCTGTGCGGTGCGGTGCGTTTCGGTGCTGCCAATGGCAAGGCCACATGCACCGTCGTGCAAAGCTTGCCGCAAAAGCGCTTGCATCTGCGCAATGTCTTGGGCGTTGGCGCTCTCGCCCCGCGCGGCGCGTTCGCCCATCACATACAGCCGCAAGGCATCGTGCGGCACTAGGGTCATAAAGTCTAAAGAATGCGGCTGCGCATCCAGTGCTTGGCCATATTCTGTAAAACTCTCCCAGTTCCAGGCAATTCCCTCTGTCAGCGCAGAGCCCGGAATTTCCTCCACACCCTCCATCAGGTCAATCAACACCGCATGGTCAGTGGGGCGCACGGGCGCAAACCCCACGCCGCAATTGCCCATCACCAGCGTGGTGATGCCGTGGTAAATACTGGGCGCAAAGCTTTCGTCCCACGAGGCTTGCCCGTCATAATGGGTGTGAATATCGATAAAACCCGGCAAAACATGCAGACCTTGGGCATCCATAGTGCGCAGGGCAGGCTCTTCCGTCTTGCCCACCAAGACAATTTTTCCAGCTCGAATCCCGACATCCGCCAACACCGCGTCTTGGCCCGTTCCATCGAGTACCGTTCCATTTTTTATGAGTGTATCTAGCATGTGGATGTCTCTCTGGTGGGATATGTCTACCAAATTCTATGTGATGTCGAATACCCCCTAATTTTAGAATTTTGGCTCTAAAGATGCATTATTTTGCTGCACTGCAACATAAAACGCTTGCATTACCTCGGGATAACCCTATAATTCAATCCATGCTGCACTGCAACATTTGTTTAAGCAGCAAGTTCCCTGATGTTTTATTAACCACGATTGGAGAAATCTATGTTTACCGTTGACCAAATGCTCGCAGCCCAAAAAGCCAATGTTGAAACCCTGTTCGGCCTGACCACCAAAGCCTTTGCTGGTGTAGAGCGTCTCGTAGAACTCAACATCACTGCCTCTAAAGCAGCGTTGTCTGAAGCTGCTGAGTCCACCCAAGCTGCTTTTGGCGCAAAAGACGCACAAGAGCTGATGGCGATGCAAGCCGGCTTGTTCCAGCCTTTGGCTGAAAAAACCGCTGCTTACAGCCGCCACCTTTATGACATCGCCACCAGCACGGGCGCTGAGTTCAAGACCGCTTTTGAAGCACAATCCGCTGAAGGCCAGAAGAAATTCGCAGCCCTCGTGGAAACTGCTACTAAAAACGCACCTGCTGGCTCAGAAGCTGCTGTTGCCGCTATGAAAAACGCAGTAGCAACCGCTACCAACGCATTTGAACAAGTGCAAAAAGCGGTCAAGCAAGCCACTGAAACTGCCGAAGCCAACTTCACTGCAGCATCGGCCAACATGGTCAACACTGCAAAATCTGTTGCAAAAAAGCGTTAATTTAATCCCGAGGGATTGAACTAATCGAAAAGTTCCGCATCTGTGTAGGGTGAATACTTATACACAGCATGTAGTCCCCGAGGACACTCTGCACGTTGTGCACAGTATGTAAAGGTTGTCTCCTCGGGTCTCTTCGATACCTCCTAGGTACAGGGATCCCTTCAAAGCCAAGTCTTCGGACTTGGCTTTTTTTTATCGGGCAAGCTTTTCCATGGCCACCCGCAAAGCAGGCAAAGCGGCTTGCATGGCCGCGCGGCCTGCTTCCATAGAGCGGCGTTTGGAGGCAAAGTCTGCGCTTTTCACGCCCACCAAGGCAGGCCGCACCACTAAGTCGGCCTCGCGCAACTCCCAGGTGTTGATGCTTTTGCCCATGATGGCAAAGGTTTGCAGCAAAATTTGTAGCTGCGAATCGGCCAGATTGCCTTCGGGAGCTGACGATATATCCACCGCAATCACCAACTGCGCCCCCATTTGCCGCGCAAACTTGACTGGCACGGGCGACACCAAACCGCCGTCCACATATTCGGCAGCTCCTATTTTGACGGGCGCAAACACCGAAGGCACAGCACTTGAAGCACGCACCGCAGCGCCCGTGTCGCCGCGCTGAAACAGCACGCCCTGGCCCGTGCGCAGATCGGTGGCAACAATTCCCAGCGGAATCGCCATGCTTTCAATCAACTTATGGCGAATTTGCCCATTGACATAGTTGGCCAATGCCTCGCCTTTGAGCACGCCTCGGCCAAAAATAGGAAGCGTCCAATCGGTCAAAGTGGCCTCCTCCATGTCCAAAGCAATTTGTTGGAGCTGGGCGGGCGACTTGCCAGACGCATACAGCGCAGCCACAAGGCTACCTGCGGACGTGCCCACCACAAAGTCAGGCCTGAAACCCGCTTCTTCTAGCGCGGCAATGACCCCCACATGGGCAAAACCACGTGCCGCCCCGCCGCCCAGCGCCAAACCGATCTTGGGAGGTAGTTTGGCAGCGCTGGCGGTTGGCGCTTCTGACTTTGCAGCAGGCGCGGCTGGAGGGGGTGGCAAGCTAGAGCAAGCGGACAATAGCGCGGCGGCGCAAATGAGGGGAGCGAAAGCCCAAGCGGGAGTTGAGAATTTAGAATGCATGGCCGCATTATCAGCGCGTACTGGCGGATAATCACAAGGTGCTTGACGTTTACGTTAACGTCAATTCTTATTGACACAACTTTTGGAGTTTTTCATGGACATTTCTGGCAAAGTATTTATTGTGACGGGTGGAGCATCGGGTTTGGGCGAGGGCACGGCACGCATGCTAGCTGCCAAAGGCGCTACGGTAGTAATAGCAGACATGCAAACCGAAAAAGGCCAAGCGGTTGCGCAAGAAATCAGCGGCGCTTTTGTTAAATGCGATGTCACCAGCGAGGCCGATGGCCAAGCCGTTGTCGCCAAAGCGGTCAGCATGGGCAAACTCATGGGCTTGGTCAATTGCGCAGGCATTGCCAGCGCTGAAAAAACCGTGGGCAAGCATGGTGCGCACAATTTTGATGCATTCAAAAAGACGGTGACTATTAATTTGATTGGCTCGTTTAATATGATTCGCTTGGCAGCTGATGCCATGAGTAAAAACGAACCAGAAGCCACTATGGAGCGTGGCTGCATGATCAGCACCGCCTCAGTGGCGGCCTATGACGGCCAAATGGGCCAAGCGGCCTACAGCGCTTCAAAAGGCGGTATTGTGGGCATGACTTTGCCGATTGCCCGCGACCTGTCGCGCAACGGTATTCGCAACATGACGATTGCGCCCGGCATCATGGGCACACCCATGATGTTTGGTATGCCCAAAGAAGTGCAAGACCAGTTGGCAGCGGCGGTGCCTTTCCCAAGCCGCCTTGGCACACCACAAGACTACGCCAAATTGGCGGTGCATATTTTTGAAAACGACTTGCTCAATGGCGAAACCATACGCCTAGATGGCGCCATCCGCCTAGCGCCAAAATAAGCAAGCAGCCACGCCCTAGCTGAGCAGGGTCAGCAGCTCGGGCAAGCTGCTGACTGAAACGGGCTCTGGCACGCTGTGGCTCCACAGGGCGTCGCCACGGTTCATCCACACCGTTTGCATGCCTACACTTAAAGCGCCAAGACAATCGAGCAACTGATCGTCGCCAATGTGCAAGACCTCTTGTGGCGCAAAGCCCAGGGCATCGCAGGCCATGTGAAAAATCTTTTTGTCTGGCTTAGCAATCTGTGCGTCGCGTGCACTCACTGCCACTTTGAAGTAGGCATCTAGCCCAACCCGCTGCAAATCGGCATTGCCATTGGTGATCGTTGCCAATGGGTAACGTTGCGCAAGTGCTGTGAGCACCGCAATACAGCCGTCAAAAAAATCTACCTTGTTGCGGGCCGCATAAAACACTTGGTAGGCCTCATTGGCGAGCAAAGGATTTTCACCAGAACGGTACATCGCCAAACGGATGGACTCCCTGCGGATCGCGCCTAAGTCGTAGCGCAGCTCTGGCTTGGTTTTTAAGAGCTCGGTGCGCATGTATTCACGGATTTCTCGCAATGCATTGGGCGACGAAAACATTGCTGCGGTCATGGGCGAATGCACCGTCAACCACGCATGCAACGCAGCCTCCGCCCGCTCGATCGTGGGACCAATCGGCCACAGGGTATCGTCTAAATCAAAGGAAATTGCGCGGATATTGGATACGTTAATCATAGAAACTCTGAGAATGCGAGACAATAACCTATGAACTTCACAAAAGAGCCTGCATATGTGCACGGCGAGCAAAAAAATTACATGGGAAACTGCGCGGTGTTGCTTTGCAACCTCGGTACACCCGACGCACCCACCGCCCCGGCCGTGCGGCGCTACCTTGCAGAGTTTTTAATCGACCACCGCGTGGTGGAAATCCCCAAACCGATATGGTGGCTGATTTTGCACGGCATCATCTTGCGCTTGCGGCCCGCCAAGTCAGCCAAAAAATACGCCGTGATCTGGACATCTCAGGGCTCGCCGCTGAAGGTGTGGAGCCAAATGCAAGCCGATATGCTGCAAAAGTCGCTAGACGAAGCGGGGCATCATGTGGCGGTGCGCTTGGGTATGCGCTATGGAAATACGAGTATCAAGACCAGACTGGACGAGCTGAAGGCAGAGGGTTTTACGAAAATATTGGTTCTGCCCATGTACCCACAATACTCAGGCACCACCACAGCTAGCGTGTTTGATGCGGTGTACAACTGGGCACTGAAAATCAGACGCATTCCCGAACTGCGCTTTGTCAACAATTACCACGACGATCCGCGCTATATCGACGCATTGGCAGCGCGCATCCGCACGCACTGGGACACCCATGGGCGCGGCGAAAAATTAGTCATGAGCTTTCACGGTGTGCCGGAGCGCACCCTGATGCTGGGTGACACCTACCATTGCGAATGTTACAAAACCGCCCGTTTGGTGGCTGAAAAATTGGCGTTGTCTAAAGACGACTACATGGTTACTTTTCAGTCGCGCTTTGGCAAAGCCAAATGGCTCGAACCCTATACCGAGCCGAGCATTATTAAACTCGCGCAAGACGGCGCCAAACGCTTAGACATTGTGTGCCCGGGCTTCACGGTTGATTGCCTAGAAACCCTAGAAGAAATCAACATGGAAGTACGCGATGCGTTTTTCTCACATGGCGGCAAGCAAATGGACTACATCCCCTGCCTTAATGACAGCGCAGACTGGGCCAAAGGATTGTTTCATATCGCCGCCCAGCACCTGAGCGGCTGGGACACCCGCAGCACCCCCGACGCGCACAGCTTGCATATCCAGCAGCAGCGGGCCAAAGCGCTTGGCGCCAAGAACTAGTCATTTGCTATATTTTATGTAGCATATTATCACCATAGCACGGTGACATTGGCATATTTTTCTTTAAATATGTGCTACTTTTAAGCCAAACACTGCCTCAAACCGGCCAGACGCCATGACGCTGTATGCGGGCCGTGTAGCTGGTGCTAAAAAGGCGCTGGAGGGCACTGGATGCAGCCGCGCCTTGCATTGCACTCCAAGTGATTGCGCGGTGTTCAGGGCGTAGGTGTAGCGGCTCATCGCGTGCTGCTCTGCATGGGCTACAAAATGGTACAAACCCGCACGCGCTTTGAGCCAATCCATGCCGTTTTGCTGCGCCAAGGCAAGCAATTGACTGAGTGTTTGCGCCAAATCTTCCACCCGGTTGGGTACGGATATCTGGTCATCCACCACACGCAAGTCACGGTCTTGCAGCAGCCAAAGCGCCACTTGGCTAAAAAAATTTCGGCCAGATGCGCCATAAAGCCAGCTCACGCGCAAAACAAGGTGTTTGCCGCCGCCCGACAACACGGCCTGTTCACCAGCCCACTTGGTTTGGCCGTACACACTCAAAGGCTGCGGTGCATCGTCCTCGGTATAAGGTGTGGATTTTTGGCCATTAAACACAAAATCAGTCGAAAAATGAACCAGTAGCGCCCCACTGGCCTCGCATGCACGCGCCAATACGCCTGGTGCTAAAGCGTTGAGAGCGTGGGCTGCGTGCGCCGCGTGCTCAGCGCCGTCTACGTCGTTGTAGGCGGCACCGTTGATGGCGATATCGGGTTTGAAAAGCTGTATTTGCAGCGCCACAGCGGCGGCATCGGTGACATCGCAATCGGCGTGGCTAAGGCTATAAACTACATATTCAGTAGCAATACAATTCCGTATGGCGGTAGCAAGGAGTCCATTGCCTCCTAATATGAGAATTTTTAGCTTCTGTAGTGGCATGTAGGGAATTGTAGGCTGCGCTAAGATCACACCGCATGAAAAAAATTTCAAATTTCAAAACTAATGATGTCCCGCAAGATGACGACAGCAAGCTGCGGATTGACAAATTTCTGTGGGCGGCGCGCTTTTACAAAACCCGGGCGCTGGCCACTGAGGAGATTGGCAAAGGCCGCGTCAAAATCAATGGCGCACTGGTCAAAGCGTCGCGCGAAGTGCGGGTGGGCGACACGTTGGAAATATTGCAATCGCCGTTTCTGCGCCACGTCGTGGTCAGGCAGCTCAGCCACCAAAGGGCATCCGCCAGTGTGGTGCAAGAATGGTTAGAGGAAACACCGGAAAGCATCGCCTCGCGTTTGGCACTATTGGAGCATAGACGGCTAAACCCTGAACCAGCGCTGTCGATCACCCAAGGCCGCCCCACCAAGCGTGACCGCCGCGACTTGGATGGAGCGCGTGCTGGCCATCAAACGCCCACTTGGGATTCGCGTTGGAGCGCTAGTTTTGACGAATAACACCCTTTGCGCGGGGCTTACTTGCTGGCATGTTCGGGCTTTCACTATGGTGCATTGGGCGTGGCCGTGGTCTACTGTGGTCTGACTTGGCGTTACATCGCCTCACACTATCTTTTTGAAGCCACTTTTGGAGATTCCATGCAAGTAAAGAAATTCAAACACATTGCTCTCGGCCTAATTGCTGCGGCCGCCTTGGTATCGGGTGCACAGGCCCAGCAGTTTTTCCGCATTGGCACAGGCGGCACAGCGGGTACCTATTACCCCATTGGCGGCATGATTGCCAACGCCGTCTCCCAGCCGGGCAAAATTATTGTCACCGCGCAGGCCAGCAACGGCTCGCTGGCCAATGTCAACGGCATCATGGGCGGTGCCATGGAAAGCGGCTTTAGCCAATCCGATGTGGCCACTTGGGCACAAAAAGGCACCGGTATTTTTGAAGGCAAACCCAACCTGCCCGACCTGCGCCTGATAGCCAATCTTTACCCCGAAAGCGTGCATGTGGTGGTGAAAAAAGGCTCAGGCATCAAAAGCGTGGCCGACCTCAAAGGCAAGCGCGTGGCGCTGGACGAGCCGGGCTCTGGCACTTTGATCAATGCTCGCCTGATTTTGGCCGCTTACGGCGTGAAAGAGTCTGACATTAAACCCGAATTCATCAAACCCAACCAAGCGGGCGACAAAATGAAAGACGGCGCCTTGGATGCTTTCTTTTTTGTGGGCGGTGCACCTGCGGGTGCGATTGCCGAGCTGGCATCCTCTGGCAGCGGTATTGAGCTGCTACCGCTTGACGGCCCTGCTGCCGAAGGCTTGCGCATGGCCAGCCCCTTCTTTGCAGTGGACACGATTGCGGGCGAAACCTACCGCGGCGTGGGCCAAGTCAGCACGCTGGCCGTGGCCGCGCAGTGGGTCACCAGTGCCAAAGCCGACACCCAAACCGTGTATGAAATCACCAAAGCGCTCTACAGCGACGCGGCGCAAAAAACACTGGGCGCAGGCCATGCCAAAGGCAAACTCATTACGCTGCAAAACGCCGTGCGTGCGGCAGGCATTCCGTTTCACCCGGGTGCTGAGCGCTTTTACAAAGAAGCCGGTGCTTTGAAGTAATTTATTTTTATCTTGCCACGGCGGGCGAGCCTAGTTCTAGGTGTCGCCCGTTTTTATTGAAAGCGCGCCATGCGCAGCACCGATATGACCCCTAACATCCTGCCCACCACCGCCCTGCCCGACGACAAACACCTTGCAGCGTTAGAGGAAAAATTTGACCCCGAAATGCGCTTTCGACCCGTGGTGTCGCCCGCGCTGCACATCGTCAAATGGCTGCTGATCACCCTGAGTTGCTTTCACTATTACACGGCAGGTTTTGGGCTACTGCGCGAAACCACACACCGTGGTGTGCATTTGGCCTTTGTATTGGGGCTGATATTTTTGGTGTTTGCGGGCAGCAAATCGGCTTCTGAGTCCAAGCCCGTCAATACCCTGCTGCGTCCGGGCGGCGTGCCGCTGGTGGACTGGCTACTGGCCGCCGTCTGCGCCATGAGCGTGCTCTATATTCCCTATGTGTTTGAAGACCTCGCTTTTCGCGTGGGCAACCCAGGCACGCTGGACGTGGTGATGGGCAGTGTACTTTTTGTCACCCTACTGGAGGCCACGCGGCGCAGCATGGGCTGGCCACTGCCGATTATTGCCATTGGCTTTACCGCTTACGCCATGCTCGGGCCTTATTTCCCCGGCCTTTTGCAACACGCAGGTGCAAGTTGGTCGCAAATGATCAACCACCAGTATCTGACCAGCCAAGGCATTTATGGCGTGGCGGTGGGCGTGGTGGCTACCTATGTGTTCCACTTTGTGCTGTTTGGGGTATTGGCCACGCGGGTGGGCTTGGGGCAGTTGTTTCTGGACATTGCCTCGTCGGTAGCTGGGCGCTACTCGGGCGGGCCTGCCAAAGTGAGTATTTTTGGCTCGGCCATGTTTGGCATGCTGTCGGGCTCGTCGGTGGCCAATGCGGTTACGGTGGGTTCGCTCACCATTCCCGCCATGATCCGCGTGGGTTACAAGCGCGAGTTTGCGGGTGCGGTGGAAGCGGCCGCATCCACCGGCGGGCAAATCACACCCCCTGTGCTAGGCGCTGCGGCATTTTTAATGATCGAGTTTTTGCAGCTGCCCTACTCCACCATCATTGCAGCAGCGGCTGTGCCCGCTTTTATGCATTTTTTTGGTGTGTTCATGCAGGTGCATTTTGAAGCCAAGCGCTACGGCCTGCGCGGCCTGACCGAGGAAGAAATGCCCAAATTGCGCGAATCCTTCAAAGCGCGCTGGCCCACTTTGCTTCCCCTTGTGCTGCTCATTGGCGTATTGGTGTCGGGCCGCACGCCCTATATGGCTGCTTTCATGGGCATCAGCTCCTGCGCCATTGTGGGCTTGACCACCGCCATCTCCGGCAACACCGCCAAAAACTGGGGCACATTGCTGCTCTTGCATATGGCCTTGCTATTTATTGCTTTTACCGACATGGGCGAAGTGGCCAAAATGGGCATTTTTGTAGTCGCTGCGGTGGCCACCTATTGCGCCAAGCGCTACGCAGGCATTACAGGCCGGATCGACTACAGCAGCTTGGTCGAAGCACTGGAAACTGGCGCCAAATACGCGCTGGCCGTGGGCGCTGCAGCAGCCACGGTGGGCATTGTGATTGGAGTAGTCACGCTCACGGGGGTGGGTTTCAAAATCAGCTTCATCATCACCGGTGCGGCGCAGGCCATGGCTGGCGGCTTAAGCAGCGTGATCCCCGCGTATTTTGCCTCTACGCAAGGCCTCACCTTGCTGTGCGCCCTAATCATGACAGGCGTGGTCTGCATCCTTATGGGCTGCGGCATCCCCACCACGGCCAATTACATCATCATGGTGACGGTGGCCGCGCCCACGCTGGTGCAGCTGGGCGTGGAACCTTTGGTGGCGCACTTTTTTGTCTTTTATTACGGGGTTTTAGCAGATATCACGCCACCAGTGGCGCTGGCCGCCTATGCCGCTGCGGGCATGGCGGGCAGCGACCCGTTCAAAACGGGCAATATGGCTTTCAGGCTGGGCATGGCCAAAGCACTCGTGCCTTTTGTATTTGTGTTTTCCCCTTCGTTGCTGCTGGTGGCCAAGGGCTTTACTTGGTACGACTTTGCAGTCACCTTCACGGGCTGTATCTTAGGCATATCGGTATTGGCAGCCGCTCTGAGCAAATTCTTTTTGGTAGAAATGAAGCGCTGGGAGCAAGTGTTGTGCTTTGCGGCTGCTTTGCTGTTGATAGCGCCGGGGCTCACAGTAACATTGATTGGTGCTGCCATGACCATTCCTGTGGTGCTGCGCCACGTGGCGGCTAGCCGCCACAGGCTGACCAATCACCCATAGCTAAGTTTCGGTTGTCCAGTCTTCACACAGCTTTTCTGCCTGAGACAACACAAGCTCCACCACTGCTTCTGTTTTCACAGGTGGGTATTTGTATTTGCGCAAAATGCGTTTCACCATCAGCCGCAAACTGGCGCGCACGCTGTCGCGCTTGGCCCAGTCCACGCTGACGTTTTTGCGCAAAGCTTCGGTTAATTCATGGGCAATTTTTTCAGTGTCTCGTCGCCCAGTTCACGCACTGACGCTTCGTTGTTCGCCAGCGCATCATAAAACGCCAGCTCGTCGTCGTTCAAGCCCAGCGCTGCACCTCGCTCTGCTGCTTCCTTGAACTTTTTCGCCATGGCAATCAGCTCCTCCATCACTTGGGCTGTTTCTATGGCGCGGTTTTGGTAGCGTTGGATAACACTGGCCAGCAGCTCTGAGAACTTGTTGTTTTGAATCACATTCGTGGCAAAGCGGGTTTTGATCTCCCCTTGCAGCAGACGCTCTAGCAGTTCTACCGCCAAATTGCGCTCGGGCAGGTTGCGCACATCGTTCAAAAAGCCGTCGTCCAAAATACCGATATTGGGTTTATCCAGCCCGACCGCATTAAAAATATCGACCACTTCTTCGCTCACCACCGCCGAGCCGATGATTTGGCGAATAGCCAACTCGCGCTCCTCGTTGGTTTTTTTCTCAGTGCTGGCATCCTTCTTGGTCAGCATCACTTTGATGGCCTGAAAAAAGGCCACCTCTTCGCGCACCGCCTTGGCTTCATCGAGCGTGCAACACAGGGTAAACGCCTTCGACATCGCCAGCGCCGTATCGCCAAAGCGCTTTTTACCGTCTTTGATGCCAAGCACATGGTTCGCCGTTTGGGCCAGCAGGCGGTGGCCGTGGGTTAAAAAGCCACTGAAATCAAAACCATGCAGCATTGCGTGCAGCACATCCAGCTTTTCAAGCAGCACAGCCAAGGCCTCATGGGCATCCACCGTTGGGCGGCCACGGCCATTGCTGGCGGTGTATTCCTTTAGGGCTTGTTTGAGTTCGGTGGCAATGCCAATGTAGTCCACCACCAGCCCACCCTGCTTGTCACGAAACACGCGGTTTACCCGTGCAATGGCTTGCATCAGGTTGTGGCTCTTCATGGGTTTGTCCACATACAGGGTGTGCACACAGGGTGCATCAAAGCCGGTCAGCCACATGTCCCGCACAATCACCAGCCGCAGCGGGTCTGCGGGGTCTTTGAAGCGCTTTTCCAGCCGTTTCTTGGTTTGCTTGCTGTAAATGTGCGGGCGCAGCAGCGCTTTGTCGCTGGCCGAACCAGTCATCACGATTTTGATCGCACCTTTTTCGGGGTCGTTGTCGTGCCAGTCGGGCCGCAGGGCAACCATGGCATCGTACATGTGCACGCAAATCTCGCGCCCCATGGCCACCACCATGGCCTTGCCCGTTTGCGCCTTGTTGCGCTCCTCAAAATGCGCCACCAAATCTGCCGCCACCTGCGCAATACGCGGCTGGGCGCCCACTATTTGCTCCAGTGCCGCCCATTTGCTTTTCAACCGCGCTTGCTGGCCCTCCTCTTCGTCTTCGGCCAGCTCGTCCACCTCGGCGTCGATGGTGGGCAACTGCGATGCATCGAGCCCCAGCTTGGCCAGACGCGATTCAAAATAGATCGCCACCGTGGCACCATCGTCCCGCGCCTGCTGCATGTCATATACGTGAATATAGTCACCAAACACTGCGCGGGTGTTGCGGTCTTCGCTGGACACGGGCGTGCCCGTAAACGCCACAAAGGTCGCGTTTGGCAACGCGTCGCGCAAATGCTGCGCATAGCCCACTTGGTAACTGGTCAGCGCCGCTTGGTTGACCCCCCAAGCCTCACCGTCTTGCACCATGGCAGGTGGCTGTGCGCCCGTGCCTGTTGTCAACACCCGCAATGCGGCCGGTGCGTATTTTTTGGCCCTTAGCTTGGCCTCAAATCCATACTGCGTGCGGTGCGCCTCGTCCGCAATCACCACAATGTTGTGTCGGCTGGACAATACAGGAAAGCTGTCTTCATCAGCCCCCGGCATGAACTTTTGGATGGTGGCAAACACAATACCGCCCGAGGGTCGGTTGGCCAGCTTGTCGCGCAAATCTTGCCTTGTCACGCCCTGCACCGGCTGCTCGCGCAGCAAATCTTGCGACAACGAAAACACGCCAAACAACTGGCCGTCCAGATCATTGCGGTCGGTGATAACCACAATGGTCGGGTTTTCCATGGCCGCCTCGCGCATCACCCGAGCGGCAAAGCAGGCCATGGTGATGCTCTTGCCCGAGCCCTGGGTGTGCCACACCACACCGCCCTTGCCTTTGATATGGCTTGGGCTGCTGGGGCGAGACGCCGCCAGCACCTGGTCAATGGCCGCCCGCACCGCATGAAACTGGTGGTAGCCTGCAATCTTTTTGACCAGCGTGCCGTCGTCCTCAAACAGCACAAAAAACCGTAAATAATCCAGCAAATACGCGGGCGCTAACACCCCGCGCACCATGGTTTCCAACCCATTAAACTGCCCCAGCGGGTCCAAGCGCACGCCATCCACCGTGCGCCAAGCCATAAAACGCTCGGCATCGCTCGACAACGCGCCCATCAGCGCCTCTGAGCCATCGGAAATCACCAGTACCTCGTTGTACTGAAACACATCGGGAATTTGCTCTTTGTAGGTCTCTATTTGCTGGTAGGCCTGCCAAATGTCGGCCTGCATATCCGCCGGATTCTTCAACTCCAGCAGCACCAGCGGCAAACCGTTGACAAACAACACAATGTCTGGCCGACGGGTGTGCTTTGCCCCTTTAATAGAAAATTGGTTCACCGCCAGCCACTCGTTGGCCGCAGGATGGGCAAAATCTACCAAATAAACAAAATCGCCCCGGGTTTCACCGTCTTTTTGGTATTGCACCGGCACGCCGTTGACCAGCAGCCGGTGAAAATGCCGGTTTGCCGCCAGCAGCACCGGTGTTTCGAGGTTCAGCACCTGCTGCAAAGCGTCTTCTCTGGCCGCCTGCGGCACTTGGGGGTTCAAACGGGCAATCGCTTGGCGCAGCCGCTCCACCAAAACCACCTGCGTGTAATTGCTGCGCTCGGGTGCGCTGCCGTCGGGCGAAATGTCTGGGCCCAGCACGTGGGTGTAGCCCACATCGGCCAGCCAGCCCAGGGTTTCACGTTCCAGTTGGTCTTCGGTCATGTGGTTTGGGTCGTCTTGTACGGCTCATCGCGTTAAAAGCGCAATATATGCTGAATAGCTGTAACTGCGGTTTTTCTTCTGTCCTGTTTGCTCGGCAATGATGCCCAAACTCTCCAGCAGCTTGATAGCGGCAGTGGCGGTGGGCGAAGTGGTGCCTAGCTTTTGACGGACTTGCTCAATAGTAAAACGCGGCATCATGAGCAGCAGCTCAAACAGGCGGTAGCTTGCAGGACTGGCTTTAGGCGCTGCCACCAAGCGGCGGCGATCTGCGGCGAGCAACGAGGCAATGGCCACAATGTTTCGCTCGGCTTCCAGGGCCGCTTCTGCCACACCCTCCAAAAAGAAAGCCACCCAAGCTTCCCAATCGCCCTCAACACGCACGTTCGACAGGCGGCGGTAATACTCCGCTTGATGCTGCTTGAGATACCCACTCATATACAACAGCGGCTCGGGCAGCAGCTGCCAATGCTCCATCAGCGCCGCTACAAGCAAGCGCCCAATCCGGCCATTGCCATCCAAAAACGGGTGAATCGTTTCAAACTGCACATGAATCAGCGCTATTTTGACCAAGGGCGGCAGCTCTGCGGGCACTTGGTGGATGAATTTTTCCAGCTCCGCCAACAACTGCGGCACCTGCTGCACAGGCGGCGGCACAAACACCGCATTGCCTGGCCGTGTGCCGCCAATCCAGTTTTGTGAACGGCGCAACTCACCCGGCTGCTTGCCTGTGCCGCGTGCGCCATCGAGCAGCAGGCGGTGGGCTTCGCACAGCAGGCGCACGCTCAGTGGCAGGCCAGCAGGGTCACGCAGATTGTTTTCTACCAGTCGAAAGGCACGCAGATAGTTGGTTACCTCTTGCACATCGTCGGTGTTGCTGATGGCAAAGCCCGCCTCTTCGTCTAGCAAATCCACCAACGTCGCCTGCGTACCTTCAATTTGAGAGGTTAGCAGCGCTTCTTTGCGCACAGCGCTGTATAACAACCAGTCCACCGAAGGCACTAAGCCTGACACCCCAGCCAAGCGCGCTAGCGCCAACTCTGCATGCCGATTGGCCGCCGCAAACGCGGCAGCGTCCAAAGCCGGATTGCGCGGCGGCAAGCCATGCGGCACAAACGCACGCACAGGCTCACCCAAGGTGGTGGACGAGACGTAAGTGCCTGTGGTGCGCATGGGATGAATGGAGAGATAAGATTTGAAAGAATACTTTAATAGAGTCGCCTCATATTAAAGTATTCTTTAATATGAGGCAAGGCATTGAAAGAAGTCTTGAATAACTTTGTTTTACATACGACATGTAGGGGTTTTGAGATTTACTATGCATATCAACCCGAAACACCCATTTTCAGGTTTTTTACTCTAATTTTCAGAGTTAAATTCGTCTATGGCATTGGCCATCTCAAATCTGAAGTGCAACACCCCTGAATATTAATCCAGTAAGGTACGCACATGAAGACACCCAAGACCTACCAACAGCTTGACTACCAGCAGCGCCAGACCATTGCCTTTGGACTTGCGCAAGGATTTAGCGTTCGGGCTATAGCCCGAACGCTAAATCGTGCGCCATCGACCATCAGCCGAGAGATCGTGCGCAACCAAGGCGGCGCGGGTTACGCCTGCCCCTTTGCCCAGCAGCGCCATGTAAATCGACGTATCAACAGCCGTCCTGCACCCAAGGTGGGTGTTGGCAGCGACTTGTTTGAGCAGGTACGCGCTTTGTTGTATCTGCGCTGGTCACCCCAGCAAATTGGTGCATATCTGGCTAAACTTCACCCTGCGCAGGCCGCCTTACGCGCCTCCCATGAAACCATCTACAACACTATCTACGCCCAACCCAGAGGTGAGCTCAAGCGTGAGCTGGTAGCCTGTCTGCGCATGGCGCGTGCCAAACGTTGGCCACGCTCGCGCGGCGAGGATCGCAGAGGTCAGATCACCGATCTATTGAGTATCCATGTTCGCCCTCCAGAGGTGGCAGATCGGCAGTTTCCAGGCCATTGGGAGGGCGATTTGATCAAAGGCAAGGCTAATGCCTCTGCGGTGGGTACTCTGGTCGAGCGCAGCACACGGTTATTGATTTTGGTTAAGTTACCCCATCCCCAGCCTGCCACGGCAGCCCATGTTTTGCAAGCCTTCACCGACAAGCTGCTGGGCATTGCACAGCCTATGCGCAAGACGCTGACCTATGACAGAGGCAAAGAGATGGCATTGCATGCGCAGTTAACGGCCAATACGGGCGTGGCAGTATATTTCTGCGACCCGCACAGCCCTTGGCAACGCGGTAGCAATGAGAACACCAATGGCTTGGTGCGCCAGTATCTGCCCAAGGGCACGGATTTATCTGGCTACAGCCAAGAGCAGCTCGATGCGATTGCAGATCAAATGAATGGCAGGCCGCGCAAAACGCTTGGCTGGAGCTCGCCTCTTGAGGTCTATGGGCAATGGTTGGCTAAGCTTCAAACTCAGCCCGATGGCCTACAGTAAACTCATAGTGTTGCACTTGGACTTGAGACCGCCATTCGTATTTATTGCCTAATGCGCTATTTTATTTATAGTGAACTCTACAATAAAACCTAGCATGGCTCAAGCCGCCATCTTGAGCGGCACCAAGGGTGGGCGCTCGGGTTTGGCTTTTTCGGCTTTGATTTGCTCTTCCAGAATCTCTTTCAACGCTGGCTTCACAAAGCGATGCAAGATATCGCGCATCAAGGGCTGGTAGCCCACGCCGTGAAAGTCCGCAATCAGCTTGTAATTGCGAATCAGGTCTTTGGGCAGGCGAATGGAAATGGCCTGCAACTCCAATGCCTCCTCTAGCGCAGCTTCATGCGCGTCATCCGCCACGGCGACATATTGCGCATCTGCACCCAAGGCGCGGCTGTCCCACGCTTCTTCAGTGTCTTTTACTTGTTTGCTATTTAATTTTGTAGCCATATTGGATCTCCTTCTTCAGCATCAGCTCGCCATACCATGGCGTGCATAAATCGCCAATTCAGTCTCATTCGGCTCATAAGCAGTTTTCAGTATGACTTGTATATCTTTTTGTATATACACAATCTTTAGTAGCCGATTATTATTGGTTTTTGCTATAAACCAAAGTGTGGGCGGATTTGTCTTTGTCAAGGCACGGCTATCGGTCAATAATTTGCCATTTTTATTGAGGAAACATTGCCTTACCTCTGCAATTTCAACCATGTGCTTGGTTTTTAACTTGTGCTCAATTGCAGCCGTAATTTTGAGATTTTTCAAAGTATACCGATTGTATATACGAAATTAGAATTTCGACTAGGGAATCCCCTCGGTTTTGATGGTGATTTAGCCTCAAATTCACCAAAACCCCCTCATTCTGGTGATCAAATATGCGTCTAGCTACGCATTTACAGTGTGAGCAGCTATTTTCTTTATAGCAAATTTCAGTTCTTCAGTCAAACGAAGCTGGCCAGAAATCAAGCGCGGCAACAGGGTGTCGCGGAGGGTGACTAAGGTTTGGGGGTCGTCTAGCCCATTGGTTGTTTTTCTCCCATAAATTACTTGGCAATTTATGGATTTTGTACCAAATTTTGATATGTGTGTAAAATAGAGCTAGCTCATCTACCACGTGTAGAAGGAGTATCAGGGGCCCTGACACAGCAATGTGTCGGGGCTTCAGTCTTTCTGGGCTGCCCAATACGCATCGCGCTCTTTGGTAAATTTGCGGACGGCGTGACTTCTGAGGCAATACGCAGTTTTAAGCAAGTAGTAGCGGGGACCCTCCAGCGCGTCACGTTTGGCCAAAACCACCGCAAAATTATGCTGTTCGGCCCAGATCACCACATGTGACTCGGTGCCGCGCTTGTTCTCCCACCATGAAAAACCCGCAGCATCAACATTCTGAATACACCAAGCCACCCAGCGAACACGGGCGCAGCGCTCAAGGTCGGGAATGCGGTCATCTTCATTGCG
>JANOYR010000045.1:0-1820 GCA_031428975.1 Polaromonas sp.
TTTGGACGACAGCAAAACCGAAATTCGCTACAACAGCGAATGGGGCGACGCACTGGGATCGCGCGGCATGATCCAACTGGCGGCTAAATACAACGTGGCACGCATGATGGAGCGCGACGATTTCCACAAGCGCTACACCACAGGCCAGTCCATCAGTATCCACGAGTTTTTATACCCCCTGATGCAGGGCTACGACTCGGTGGCGCTTAAAAGCGACCTAGAGCTGGGCGGCACGGACCAAAAATTTAACCTGCTGGTGGGTCGCCACCTGCAAGCCGAATACGGCCAAGAGCCGCAATGCATCCTCACCATGCCCCTGCTCGAAGGCCTAGACGGCGTAGAAAAAATGAGCAAAAGCAAAAACAACTACATCGGCATCAGCGAAGACGCCAACAGCATGTTTGCCAAAACGCTGTCAATTAGCGATGTGTTGATGTGGCGCTGGTACACCCTGCTGTCTTTCAAGTCATTGGCCGAGATTGCCTCCCTGCGCGCCGAAGTAGCCGCAGGCCGCAACCCCAAAGACGCCAAGGTGATGCTGGCCAAAGAAATCACCACCCGCTTTCACAGCGCGGCAGCGGCTGATGCGGCGGAGCAAGATTTTATGAACCGCAGCAAGGGCGGCGTGCCCTATGAGATCGCCGACATTGCATTGCCCGTGCCCCCCGAAGGCTTGGGCATCACCCAGCTACTTAAGCAAGCTGGGCTAGCTTCGTCCTCCTCAGAGGCGGGCCGCTTGGTCGACGGCGCAGGCGTGCGCGTAGATTCCAGCGTGGTGAGCGACAAAGGCCTTAAGCTCGCAACGGGGGTGTATGTGGTGCAGGTGGGCAAACGCAAGTTTGCGCGGGTAACTTTGGCGTAATTGGCTATGCTCTGTGTTTTACAGCGCGTCAAAAGCGCGAAGGTTTGCGTTGATGCGCTAACTGTTGGAGAAATTGCAGCAGGGTTGTTGGTTTTACTGTGCGCCGAAAAAGGCGACACCGACGCCGTCGCCGACAAGCTGCTGGCCAAAATCCTCAAGCTGCGCATTTTTAGCGATGCAGCGGGCAAGATGAACTTGTCGGTGCAAGAGGTGGGTGGCGGACTATTAGTAGTGAGCCAGTTCACGCTGGCCGCCGATACCAGTAGTGGCAATCGCCCCAGCTTTACCAGTGCTGCGCCGCCAGATGAAGGACGGCGGCTGTACGACTACTTTGTGGCACACGCACGCAAGGCGCATCCAATAGTGCAAACGGGGCAGTTTGCGGCTGATATGCAAGTGCATTTGGTCAACGACGGGCCTGTGACGATTCCAATGCGAATGCTTGCTTGAGTACTGAGTATGAAGCGCTTGTTTGACACCCAAGTCACGATAAACGCAGTTTAAAAGGCTCTTAAAACCACTGCACAGCGCTGCAAAGCATCCAAACCGCGCAAAAAACGCCCTAAATCTGTCAAAAATAACAATATAGACGAAAAAGCCGCTAGCGCAATACCAGTAATAAAAAGCACATTAAATTTGATAGCAAAATAGGCAATTGGGAGCATTTTTGCTGCTTTGACTGTCAAAACCAACGCCTATTTTCAGCACGCGCGTAGTTAGCTTCAAAAATGCCCAGACAATCACGTAACAGGTGTAGAAATACTTATATACATACTGTCTACCCGTTAACTCTGGCTCTAGCGAGGATAAAAATACAACCTGATTAGTTACTTGCCTCAGACGGCGACTCAAGAGTATACTGTATTTATTATCAGTTACTTTAAGGACTCCCCATGGCAATGAATCGTATCCAATTCCAAAACGGCCTGTCCATGCGTGACTTTCAACTTCAGTACGG
>JANOYR010000046.1:0-4603 GCA_031428975.1 Polaromonas sp.
CAAGCCGCCTGCAAAGGTTTGGGCATTGGCAAAAACTGCGGCATGAAGCATGAACACTAAGCGCTATGGTTGGCAAACTACGACGCTAGCTTGGGCGGCAGCATGTGCTGTAGGCCTAGCCAGTGGCGCTGCGTTGGCGCAAACTAAAGCTTCTGCTAATTCGTCTGCTGCAGCGCCAAACTTGCCCACGCTTAGCTCACCATTGGGCAAAACCCAGCCCAGCACCCTGCAAAACGCCACCTTCACCAATGCACCGCAGGGCAGCTTTTCATCACGGGTGAATGCTGCTGCGGGCATAGCGCCTGCGGGCCCCTCTGCCAATGCCCCAGTTGGCGGCGGTGTGGGTGCTGGCACGCACGGTGCAGGCAGCCCCATTGCCCCACTGGTGGAAAAAGCGGGCGTGGTGTCATGGAGTGTGCTGACCGAGCTGAAAACCAAAACCGAGAAAAACCGCATCTTGCCTGTGTTCAATGCCAGCCAAATGGCGCTTAACCAAAAAACGCAAAAGCTCCAAGGCTTCATGATGCCGCTAGAACCGGGCGAGAAGCAAAGGCACTTCTTGCTCACGTCCGTGCCCATGAGCTGCGGATTTTGTGTGCCCGGCGGGCCAGAGAGCATGGTGGAGGTGCGCACCAAAAGCCCGATTGCCTACACCTTAGATGCCGTGGTGGTGGAAGGCAAATTCACGGTGCTCAGCGACGATCCCTATGGTTTGTATTACCGCGTGACTGATGCGGTGGGTGTCAAATAATTGAAACCGCTGCGCAGCGCTGAACTGGCCGTGCCCAGCCGCTGGCTGTGGCTGGCGCTGCTGTGCGCCTTGGTGTTGACGCAAAGCCTTGGCTTGGTGCACAAAGCACTGCACAGCCCTGTGCACAACAGTGTTGCTTTCAGCCCAGTGCAGGCGCAGGCACATGACCAAGCGCATGACCATCTGCATGGCCAAGCGCATGCGCTTGAAAATAGCCAAGCGCATGTCCAGCAGGCTAGTCACACGCAGCCTGCGGCCTCCGTTGCCAACTGGCTAGGCGCTTTATTTGCCGACCACAGCACAGAATCAGACTGCCGTTTGCATGATGGGTTAAGCACGTCAGATGCCTATTTATGGGGCAATATCACCGTCCTGCCGTCATTGTTAGCTAGTTTTTATATAGCATTTTCGCGCATTACCGCCACGGCCCGCGCTGCTGCGCTGTACGATGCGCGTGGCCCGCCCGCCACTCTTTGAAACCCTGTCCGTAGTGTTGCCGCCCCTGCGCGCAAGGGCGGTGCTTGTCATTTTTTGTTTCAAAGAGTTGTATGAAAAAATTAGTATCTTGCCGCCTTGCGTGGCTGTCTTTTGCTGCGCCTTTTAGTTTGGCGCTTATTCCCCACGCTGCGGCGCAAACCACCGCTTTGGCCACTTTGCCCGAGGTGGTGGTTACCGCTAACCCGCTGGGCGCTGCACAATTGGCGGCGCCAGTCAACGCCTTGGGTGGGCTGAACCTGTTGCTGCGCCGCGAAGGCACGTTGGGCGAAACGCTATCAAGCACGCCCGGTGTGGCCAGCACCTATTTTGGCCCCAATGCCAGCCGCCCGATTATCCGCGGCCAAGACGGTGACCGCATTCGCATTTTGAGCAATGGCGGCGGCACACTCGATGCTTCTGGCCTAAGCTATGACCATGCCGTGCCCACTGACATGCTCAGTGTGGAGCGCATCGAGGTGCTGCGCGGGCCTGGGGCGCTGCTGTACGGCGGCGCGGCGGTGGGCGGTGTGGTCAATATGCTGGACACACGCATTGCCCGACAAGCACTGTTTGGCCCGGCAGGCGGCGTGGCGGGTAAGTTTGACTTGGGGCTGTCTAGCGCTGAGCGTGGCAAAAATGCCGCTGCATTGCTAGAAACGGGCACTGAAAAATATGCGTTGCATGTCGATGTATTTTCAAGACGCAGCAGCGATGTGGCAGCGCCGACCGACTTGGCCTGCGCCAAAGCCGGATCGCCCGCTTTGGCGCAACGCATTTGCAATTCAGCCGCGCAAAGCCAAGGGGGCGCAATGGGCGGCAGTTTGCTGTTTGACCGAGGCTATGTGGGCGCATCGTTTTCGGGCTACGGCAGCGTCTATGGCACGGTGGCCGAAGACGAAGTCACCATTGACATGCGCCAGCGCCGCACAGCGCTAGAGGGCGAGCTGCGAGGAATCAGTGGTTTGGGCGGCTTAGTAACGGCTGTAAAAGCCCAATACAGCCACAGCGATTACACCCACACCGAGCTTGATGCAGGCGCTCCCGGCACAGTGTTTGCCAACAAAGGCCACGACTGGCGGCTAGAGGCCAAGCATGCCAGCTTTAAAACGCTAGGCGGCCAGCTGCAAGGCGTGTGGGGTTTACAAGGCGACAGCAGCCAGTTTTCAGCCGACGGGGCAGAGGCTTTTGCGCCCTACAGCAAGAGCAAAAGCACAGCGCTTTTTATATTAGAGGAGCTGAGCCAGCCTTGGGGTAAGCTAAGCCTTGGTGCACGCGCCGAGAGTGCCCGCGTGCGCTCAGAGGGCCACCCCACATTGGCTAAATTTGCAGCCGACCAAAAAAGCTTCAGCCTAGGCAGCTATGCGCTGGGCGGGGTGTGGAATCTAAACCCCGCATGGCAATTAAGCTCTAACCTGAGCCACTCCCAGCGTGCGCCCAAAGACTACGAGCTCTATGCCGACGGCCCGCACATTGCCACAGCGGCCTACGAGGTGGGCAACGCCAACTTAGCCAAAGAAAAATCCACCAACATCGACCTTGGAGTGGCATGGAAACAAGGCGCGCACCGCTTTGCGCTCAGTGGATTTGTCAGCCGATTCAGCAACTATATTTTTGCCGACCAAACCGCTGGCGTGACCCGCAACGCCTCTGATGGCGAGCTAAACCCCACCGACGACCCCGCCAACCCCGGCACCAGCTTGCTTGGATCCCCCTTTGAGCCGCAGCCCGAGTTTCGCTACCAGCAGGTACAAGCGCGGTTTTATGGCCTTGAGGCCAGCGGCAAGCTGCGCCTGATGGACGCAGGCCAGACGCTGGACTTGGAGCTGCGCGGCGACTTGGTGCGGGCGGACAACTTGAGCGCTGCCCAGCCGCTGCCCCGCATAGCGCCTGTGCGCCTTGGCGCAACGCTGGTTTGGGCGCAAGCAGGCTGGGGTGCGCGGCTGGGCTTTGACCACTGGGCGGCGCAAAACCGCGTGGCGGCTGGCCAAACTGCCTCGGGCGCGTACACATTGTGGACTGCCGCACTGACCTACCGCGCAGCGCCCGCTGCGCTCAAGGGCACGCAGCTGACTTGGTATGCCAAGCTCGACAACGCAAGCAACCGCTTGGCCTACAGCGCCACCTCCATCCTGACGCAAACCGCGCCGGGCAAAGCGCCGCTGCCGGGGCGTTCGCTCAAAGTAGGCCTGCAAGCGGCGTTTTAAGCGCTGACCCCTTCCCACAAGGGGGTACGCAGGGGCTGGTTCTGGGCATACACTCTGTGCCATGAACCAGCCCATTGTTGATGCCTTGCTACCCGTTGTTTTGCTCATTGCTATTGGAGTCATAGCTGGAAAAGCCCAGTGGATAAGTGCCAGTGGCATTAAAGAGCTGTCAAATTTAGTCTTCATGGTGGTCGCGCCCGCCCTGCTGTTTCGCACCATGGCGCTGGTGCGCCCCGAGAATGTGGATTGGCGCAGCTTGGCCACGTATTTTGTCGCTATGTGGCTGCTTTTTGGCATGGTGCTGGCGGGTGTGGGGTTCACACGGCGCGGCGCGGTGTTGGCGCTGGCCGCTACCTTTAGCAACACGGTGATGATTGGCATTGCGCTGATTGGTATTGCCTATGGCGCTACGGGGCTGGCGGTGTTGCTGCCTATTGTGTCTTTGCACGCGCTGGTGATGCTCACGGTGGCCACGCTGGTGCTGGAGTTTGCGGTGCTGCGCGAGCGGGCGGCATCAGCGGGCACTGCGCAGCGCCCCCCCGTGTGGCGCACAGTCTGGCTGGCCGGGCGCAATGCGGTGATTCACCCTGTGCCATTGCCGATCATTGCGGGGCTGCTGTTTGCGCAAACGGGCTGGAGCATTCCTGCGGTGGTGGACAAGCCTTTGCAACTTTTGGGGCAGTCGTTTAGCCCACTGGCCTTGATTTTGGTGGGTATCACACTCTCGCATGGCGCGGTGGGGGTGCATGTGCGTGCTGCGTTGTGGCTTACAGCGGCTAAAAACCTGCTGCTGCCTGCGCTGGTCTGCACCATTGGCTGGCTGCTGGGGCTGCGCGGTGTGCCGCTGGCGGTGGTGGTGGTCACTGCTTCGCTGCCCATTGGGGCGAATGTGTTTTTGTTTTCGCAGCGCTACGAGGTGGCGCAAGAGCTGGTGACCGCCAGTGTGGCGGTCTCTACGATTTTGGCTTTGCCTAGCGTGGCGTTGGTGATGTGGCTGGTGCAGTTTGTTTAACGCTTTGGCACTGTCCTTGTTTGTCGCGCCCGATCAGCGTTTTGATTCTCTCTGTTTAACGCGCCCGATCAGCGTTTTGGCTTTCGCACACTCCCTCATACTGGAGTACCAGAAATCGGTCGTATGCGAAAACCAAAACACTGATCGGTCTATGCTCGT
>JANOYR010000047.1:0-24937 GCA_031428975.1 Polaromonas sp.
CAGCGTATGGGCGCTCCCGTCCGACCGATTTGCGGTATGCCCGCCATGAGGGAGCGGCGGGAGCGCCCATACGCTGCTCGGGCGCGTCAGAACAAGCAGTTTCAAAAGCTGAACAATATCTCTAAACAAACAGTATTGGCCGCAGAGATGTCCAAGCCAAGCGCAGGAGCGTACCTACCAAGCACTTACTTCTTGGCTTTGTCAAACAGCGGCATTACCTTGGGTAAATTGGCCTCTATGTCGGCAATGCGGGTGGTGCCTGCGGGGTGGGTGCTTAGCCATTGCGGGGGGGCACCGGCGCTGGCTGCGCCCATTTTTTGCCACAAAGTGACGCCTGCGCGGGGGTCGTAGCCTGCGCGGGCGGCCAGCTCCATGCCGACTAAGTCGGCCTCGGACTCGTCTTCGCGGCCAAATTTAAGGCTAAGCAATTGTGCGCCAGCGCCCAGTGCCTGTTGGCCAAGCTGGCCCGCGCCCAAAAGCTGGGACAAGACGTTGGCGCCCAAACTGGTGGCCGCTGACTTGCCCATGCGCTCGCGGGCATGCTCGCGCAGGGCATGCGCCACCTCGTGCCCCATGATCATGGCCACCTCGTCGTCGGTGAGCTTGAGCTGCTCCAAAATGCCCGTGTAAAAAGCGATTTTGCCGCCGGGCATGCAAAACGCATTGATCTGTTTGCTGCCAATCACATTAATCTCCCACTTCCAGCCCTTGGCGCGGTCGTTCCACTCGTAGCTGTAGGGAATAATTTTTTTGGCAATGGCGCGCAAACGCAGTACCTGCGGATGGTTGTCGGGCGCCAGGGCGCGCTTAGATGCCGCCTCTTGCAAAAGCTGCTGGTATTGCTGGGTGGCCTGCTGCTCCACCTGGCCTGCGGGCACTAAACGCGAGAAACTAGAGTTGCCGCCCACCTCCACGCCCTCGCGCGCCCAGGCGGTGCGGCTAAGCGGCAGCAAGGCGGCCAATGCCAAGGCAGACAATAGGTGGCGGGCAAAAGGTTTTAAACGCATGGCGAACTTTCTGTGGAATACGGTCAATCTGTAACGCGAAATCTTATCCCATGGAGGACGCAGGCGCTAAGTGTGCGACCTAAATAGACAAAGTGGCAAAAAAAAGGCCACCGTTTCCGGTGGCCTTATAAAGTCAGCTCTCAAAAAGAGCATCGTTGGGAGACTCTCAAATTCTGCATATACACTTTTTCCCTTGCCTAGTGCTGTGACAGCGAACTAGCACTAAATGTAAACACATCTATTTGGATTGACCATCCCCTAAACAGGGGATGCGGCCACGTTTTAGCCTGTTTTTGGCGTGACTTAAGTCACGTTTTGGTGGTTTTCGTGCCGCCTAGGCGGTTTGCGCGTCAGGCTGCGGGCAAATTGAGCACAAAACAAGCCCCCGCAGCGCCCGCACGCGCTTGGCAACTGACCGTGCCGCCGTGCTTGGTGGCAATGCTTTTAACCAAGGCAAGGCCTAGCCCCACCCCGCCCGAGGCTTCAGAGGCATTGGGCAGGCGGTAAAACGGCTCAAAAATACGCTCCCGCTCTTGCAAAGGCACGCCCGGTCCGCTGTCGCAGACCGCAATTTGCACCATGCGGATACCCGCGCTGAGGGAGTGTGTAATCTCCAGCGCTACGCCTGACGATACGGGCTGGTGCGTGCCATGGCCATAGCGCAGGGCGTTTTCCAGTAAATTGCGCAGGGCGCGGCGCAGCAGCTTGGGCACGCCTTGCACGTTGGGGATGCCTTCGCTGGCGACAAGCTGCACCCCCACCCGTGCACATTCTTCTGCGGCCAAACCCACCATGTCCAAGGCCTCAAACGGCTCGGACACTTTGGCTTGGGTGTCTAAGCGGCTAGAGAGCAAAATTTCGTCGATGAGCTGGTCAAGCTCGGCAATGTTGCGGGTGATTTCGGTTTTGGTTTTTTCGCTGGGATTGGCTTGCAGCAGCTCTATGCCCATGCGGATGCGGGCTAAGGGCGAGCGCAGCTCGTGGGAGGCATTGGCCAACAAGGTTTTGTGGGAGCCGACAAGGCGTTCAATGCGGTCTGCCGACTGGTTGAATTGCCCCGCCAAAAACGCCACCTCGTCTTTGCCCTGCACGGCCACGCGGGCACTTAAATCGCCCTCGCCAAAGCGCTGCACCCCTGTGCGCAGCGCTTGCAAGCGCTTGGTCAGATGCCGCATGACGGGGTAAGTGCCCAGCGCCACCGCCAAACCCACCAAGCCCAAAATCCAAAACAAGCCGCCAGGACCGCGCGGCAACCAACTGCGGGGGGGGGGCTCACGCCGCTCACCCGCATTGGCCGCTGTGGGGTTGTCCGAGCGCGGCGTGCGCGGCGGCATTTGCACCGATAGGGTGCTGCCGTCGGTCATTTTGACCTGAAACTCCACGCCATGTCCGGGAACGCGCACGGGTTTGGCCATGGCCTGACCCACCACAATGCCCGCTTCGTTGCGAATCAACACCTCCCGCGCAGGAATATTCTCCACCGTGCTGCGCAGCAACCAGCCAAAGGCCAGCGTCAACACCGCCATGGCCAGCACCACCGCTAACCAAATGCGCACGTACAGCTGCGAGAAAAAGCGGGCAAACATGAAGAGCCTGCGCTTAAAAGGCCTAGTCTTGGTGCTTGGCAAATACATAGCCCACCCCGCGCACCGTGACGATGCGCTTGGGGTCTTTGGCATCTTGCTCAATGGCCGCACGAATCCGCCCCATGTGCACGTCAATCGAGCGATCAAAAGCTTCGAGCTCGCGCCCGCGCACGGCCTCCATGATTTGGTCGCGCGAGAGCACCCTGCCAGCGCGTTCGGCCAGCGCCACCAGCATGTCAAATTGGTACGACGTTAAATCACAGGCTTTGCCCGCCACGCTGACGCTGCGGGCATCGCGGTCGATCTCTAGGCTGCCAAAGCGCAGCCTGTGCTCCGCATGCTGGGGGGCACCCTGCCTGCGCAAAACAGCCCGAATGCGGGCCAGCAACTCACGCGGCTCAAAGGGCTTGGGCATGTAGTCATCTGCGCCCAGCTCTAGGCCAATCACGCGGTCTAGCGGGTCGCCCTTGGCGGTCAACATCAGCACGGGCGTGCGCGCCACTGCGCCTTGCAGGGCGCGCAGCCGACGGCACACTTCCAGCCCGTCCATACCGGGCATCATCAGGTCTAGGATGATCAAGTCTGGGCTGAGCTGCTGGGCTTGGATCAAGCCTTTTTCGCCATCCGAGGCATGGGACACCGCGAAACCGAAGCCGCCCAGATACTCGGCCACCATGGCGGCCAAGCGGCTGTCGTCTTCAATGATGAGTAGTTGTTGCATAGCGCGATATTAACGGGATTTAGCCACGGCCAAACCAGCCGCCGCCCATGCCGCCGCCGTGTCCGCCTTCATGGCCACCGCCGTGGCGGCCACCCCAGCGGCCGCCTTTTTCCATGCGCTCTTTGGCCATTGCCGACAATTTGGCACGCTGCTCGGGGGTAAACACTTCTGCGGCATCGGCCATGTGGGCCACCATGCGTTTGCTGACCGCGTCCATGGCACCCATTTGCTCGGTGCGCAGGCGCTCGATGCCCGCGCGGTCGATGCTGGCGGCGCTGAGCAAGGCCATGCCTTTCATGCGGGCAGTGCGCACCTGCTCGCGCAGAGGCTTCATCTCGGTCATGGCGTTTTTGGCCAAGGCCAAGAGCTTGTCTTTTTGCTCTGCCGTGCCGCCCACCGCTTTGACCATGTGGTCGATGCGGCGTTCGGCATGTTTGAGCATGTCTTCGGGGTTGGGGCCTGGGCGGCCACCGGCGGCGGGCGCTGGCGCTTGCGCAGATACGCGGCTTGCCAGTGCGCCCAAAGCGCCCAAGGCTGCCAAGCCGCCAAACACGCGGCGACCAGTGGAAATAGTTTGTGTCGAGAGGGTCATATCAAGTCCTTGAATAAAAAGTAGGGATGGATGTAATGTGCGCCAGGGGTGCGAAGCGGGCACAAAGACAGGGTAAAGTTAGGTAAATGGATTTATCACCTGCGCCCTTGGGTCAATTGCTACACCGCCATGCGCATGCGCGGGGTGGTGCCGTGGCGCTGCGCTTTGAAGGCCAATCCTGGAGCTACCAGCGCCTTAACGATGCGGCATGGCAAATGGCCGCTTGGCTGCAAGCGCAGGGCCTGCGCCAAGGCGACCGGGTGGCGTATTTGGGCTATGCGCAGCCGCTGCAAATTGCTTTGTTGTTTGCCTGCGCACGCATCTGCGCTGTGCTTGTGCCCCTGAACTTTCGCCTTGCTGCGCCTGAGTGGGCGGGCGTGTTGGGCGATTGCGCAGCCAGCGTCTTGCTCCATGATGCGCATTGGGCTGCAGCGGCCTCGCAATTGGCTTTGCAACAAGGCCCTAAATGCTATTTAATAGATAGCACATTATGTCCATATGACGGTGACATCGGCCAAAAAACCTTTACAAATTTGGCGCATGCTGCGGTACTGATCGTCTACACCTCGGGCACCACGGGGAAAGCCAAGGGCGCGGTGCATACGCAGGCCAACCTGCTTGCCAATATGCACATTGCCAGCAGCGTGCAAGGCATTACCCCAGACGACTTGGTGCTGACGGTGCTGCCGCTGTTTCATGTGGGGGGGCTGTGCATTCAAACTTTGCCCGCGCTCTATGTGGGCGCTGGCGTGCTGCTGCATGCACGGTTTGAAGCAGGTGCGGTTTTAGCGGCCATCCACCAATTGCGCCCCAGCCTTACGCTGCAAGTGCCCGCCACACTAGCGGCCATGGCAGAACACCCGCAGTGGCCAAGCACCGCGCTGTCTAGCCTGCGCACGCTGTGGGTGGGCTCGTCGGTGGTGCCTCGGCGTTTGATTGCGCTTTGGACGGCCCGTGGCGTTACTGTGTGCAACGTGTATGGCAGCACCGAGACGGGGCCGTTTTCTGTGGCCATACCGCCTAAGCAGGCGCATTGGCCGCAGATGGCGCAACTGGGCGCTTGCGGCTGGCCCGCGCCCCAAGTGCAACTTGAGCTGGCCAACGCACGGACAGAGGGCGGCGCACAAGTGGGCGAGCTGTGCCTGAAAGCCCCCAATGTGGCGCAGCACTATTGGCCCGATACGCCTGCGGTGGACGCACGCGGATTTTTTCACACTGGCGACTTGGCGCGGCTTGCCGCCGACGGCAGCGTGTACATTGTGGGCCGCGTCAAAGACATGGTGATCTCCGGCGGCGAAAACATTTACCCCGCCGAGCTCGAACACATTCTGTCCGCTCACCCTTTGGTGGCCGAATGTGCGGTGGTCGGCTTGCCCGATGCGCAATGGGGTGAAGTGCTGGTGGCAGTTGTGGTGCGGCGCTTTAATGCTACAAATACTGAAGCTCTTGAGGCCTCGTTACAGGCTTTTCTGGCAGCCCAGCTCGCCCGTTACAAATTGCCCCGCCGTTGGGTTTGGCTTGATGTTTTACCTAAAACGGCTTTGGGCAAGGTGCAAAAGTCCGTGTTGCTTGCCTCTTTAGCCTCGTCGCCGCTTTTGTAACGCTGCTGGGGTGGTTTTGTAGGGGCTCACGCTTTTGAACTGCTTGTTCTTGTTCTGAGGCGCCCGAGCAGCGTATGGGCGCTCCCGCCACTCCCTCATGGCGGGAATACCGCAAATCGGTCGGACGGGAGCGCCCATACGCTGCTCGGGCTATGCGCATGCTTAAGTTTTAATACCTAAATCAGCCGCGCTTTGCACTGTATTTACTACTTAATATGTAGCATACTATGACGCTTTTACGGTGACATATGCACTTTCCTCCATAAAATGCACGAGCCGTAGCCAAAAACTTCTAGAACACTCCGCCCTGCGGCAAAACGCTCGTTTAGCCGCAGCGTGACCAACTCAGTGCGAACCGGCCACAGGATTGCAGAGCGCCTCAGCCGCAGTGCTCACTTGACTTAAAACCTGAATGCGAGCATAGCCCGATCAGCGTTTTGGCTCTCCCGTCCGACCGATTTGCGGTATCCCCGCCATGAGGGAGTGGCGGGAGCGCCAAAACGCTGATCGGGCGCATTGGTACAAGCAGTTTAAAAAAGCCAAGCAAAAACCCTAAAAGACCATTATGGGCCGCGGACCTGTCCAAGCCAAGCACAGGAGGACATACAAAACCACCCAAACCCGTTACCATCCAAGTATGCGCCCCCTGCCAGCCCATTTCCAGCCCCGTTGGCTACGCCAATGTCTAGCTATTGCACTGTTTTTAATAGCGCAATACGCCTACCCGACGGTGACATTGGCACAAAACACCATAAAACAACCCAGCTTCGCGTTTTTTTACGGCAAAGACATTCCGTGGGAAAGCTTGGGCGCTTTTGACTATGCGGTGGTCGAGTCGGACCACATCAAACCGCTGATCATGGGCCCGGGCTGGGTGCACCGGCTCAACCCCAACACGCAGGTGGCGGCTTATATTGCCGTGGGCGAGGTGCACCCTACGCGGCGCTACTTCAAAGACATGCGGCCCGAATGGATACTGGGCGAAAACAAAGACTGGGGGAGCATTGTGGTGGACCAAGCCGCCCCCGGCTGGAGCGCCTTTTATGTGGCCAATGTGGTCAAACCGCTGTGGGATGCGGGCTACAAAGCCTTCTTTTTAGACACGCTTGATTCGTTTTACCTTGTGGCCAAAACGCCAGAAGCGCAGGCCCAGCAAATTGCGGGCATGGCCCAACTCATCAGAGACATCAAAGCCGCTTACCCCGATGCCAAACTGATTTTTAACCGTGGCTTTGAGATTTTGCCCGCAGTGCACAAAGAGGCTTTTGCGGTAGTGGCCGAGTCACTTTTTCAGGGCTGGAATGCAGGCAAAAAAGCCTATGTGGACGTGCCCCAAGCCGACCGCGACTGGATCTGGGGACAGCTGAAAAAGTGCAAAGAAGAATACGGCCTGCCCGTGGTCAGCATCGACTATGTCGCGCCCAAAAACCGCAAACTGGCACGAGAGACGGCCAAAAAAATTCGTGCGCTTGGCGTTATTCCTTGGGTGACCAACCCTGCGCTGGACATGATGGGCGTGGGGCAAGTCGAGGTGCTGCCGCGCCAAGTGCTGGCGATTCATGACGAACCGGGGCATTTGGGCAAGGTGTCTGAGCACGAAATTCACCGCATTGCCACTGCGCCCCTCAATTATTTGGGGATGGATGTGCGCCCTGTGTTTTACGGTTCGCCAGAGTTGGCGCAAATTACCAGCCAGCCCCTGGTTGGGCGCTATGCGGGTGTTTTGACATGGTTCAATCGTGGCACTTTTCCTGATACGCTCGTGCTCAAATCGCTGGTCAACGAAGCACGCGAGCAGGATGTGCCCTTGGTCATTGTGGGCGCACTGCCCGAGGAAGAAGCGCTGGGCAAGCTGGGCATGGTGTTGGGCACGTCTGAACGGGTGACCGAAGCGCTGAGTTTGGACAAGCGTTCTGAACATGTGGGGTTTGAAATTGAACCCAAACCAACCGTCAATTCACTGACCCCCCTTATTTTGAAAGAGGGCACGCCTTGGCTGCGCGTCACTTCCCGCAATGGGCGCTATGCCGATGTGATTGCCATGACCCCTTGGGGCGGCTATGCGGTCGACCGCTACTGGAAAGTCGACCTGTCGCAAGACAAGGGCGAGCGCTGGGCCGTCAACCCGATTGGGTTTTTTCGCGCGGCGCTGCGCTGGGATGGCCGCATTCCCATGCCCGATGTGACAACCGAAAACGGCAAACGCCTGCTTACGGTGCATATTGACGGCGACGGCTTTGCCAGCCGCGCCGAAATTCCGGGCACGCCCATGGCCAGTGAAGTCATGCTCAGTGAGTTTGTGCAGCGCTACCCACTGCCCACTACGGTCTCCATCATTGAAGGCGAGGTAGGTGCTGCGGGGCTTTATGCGGCGCTAAGCCCCAGCCTGCAAGCCACCGCCCGCAAACTGTATGCCTTGCCCCATGTAGAGGTGGCCACACACACTTTCAGCCACCCCTTTTTTTGGGCCGATGCTGAGCTAGGCCTGCCCGCCAACGGCCGCGCCATGGGCCTGCGCGTGGCCAACTACCAATACAGTGCAGAACGCGAAGTCAAAGGCTCGGCCGATTACATCAATGCCAACTTAGCCCCTAAAGACAAAAAAACCAAAGTCATCCTGTGGAGCGGCAATACCCAGCCGCTGGAAGCGCCGATTCGTGAGGCCTACCAACACGGCCTGCTGAATATGAACAGCGGCAACACCTGGATCAGCAAAGCGGACCCTTCGCTTACCTTGGTTGGCCCCATTGGCATGATGAAGGGCGAGTATTTTCAAGTGTATGCCCCCAACCAAAATGAAAATGTTTACACCAACGACTGGACCGGGCCGTTTTATGGCTACGAGCGGGTCATAGAAACCTTTGAAATGACCGATGCCCCGCAGCGCATGAAGCCAGTGAATATTTATTACCACACCTACATCGCCAGCAAGCGTGCCTCCATCAACTCCCTGCACAAAGTCTACCAATGGGCGATGGCACAAGACCTGCACCCCCTCTACAGCAGCCAATACATGGAACGCGCCATCGACTGGCGCCGTGCTACGGTTGCCATCGGCGATGGCGGGCTGGAGCTACGCGCCCAGACCATTCGCCAATGGCGCACACAAGCGTCGGCCCCAGTGCCCAGCCTAGCGGCCGCCCAAGGCATTGCAGGCTACAACCTGCACCTCAACACACGCTATATTCATACTATGCAATCTATAGCACACTATGACCATAATACCGTGACATTGGCCAAAATTACCGCAAAGAATCCGTATTTAGAGTCTGCCAATGCCCAGCTTTTAGCGTGGAGTTCTGACGCGGGGACGGTGCGCGCTAGTTTCAACGGCTATGCCGCTTTGCGGGCCAAAATGTATGCCCCTGCCTGCACGCTCGATGCCGCGCAAAGCACGGCTGCGCTGCGTGCCTCCCGCGATTCATTGCAGCCAGATTTTCTTAACCTTGAGTCAGCACGCCTTGGCCAAACGCAAGTCCTACTCCGTTGCGCCGGGTGACAGCACACGCCAGAGCATCTTCACCCGCACAGCTTTAGTCGGGGTGGTGGGGATCGCCTTGGTTGGCTTGGTGTTGGTGTTTCCCAAAGACGATTTGCTCTCTCGTCTGAAAAACGACAACGAACAAGGCGACCGCGAGCTCACGGTCACTTATCTGCGCAACATCATCCGCACGGAACAAAACGACATCGGTTTACGCTTTTTGTTGGTGGACAAACTCATTGCGGGGCGCGAATTTGTCGAAGCAGCCAAGGTGCTCCAAGAAGCCCGAAAACTCGCCACCAAAGAAACCGACTTGGCCAAGTGGAACGCACTAGACACCGATTTAGCGTGGACTATTTTTCGTGCAGCACGCCAAAAGGCCGCCAGCGATCCGCAGGCAGATGCCGCCGCACTCGAGCTTTTGCGCCTCAACATCGAACAGCGTTTGGTTAAAAATTTGGCCTCGACCAACACAGCAGTGCGCGCCTGGGCGCTTTTGGCACAAGCCAACGATATAGGTGCCCAAACACTGGTTCGCAGCATTTTGCAGCAAATAGGCAAACTGCCGAGCGCCACTTTTGCAGACCTTTTGCGCGCTGGCAAAGAAGCTTTGGCACTGGGGGCTTTCGGTGATTCAGCCGCACTGTATTTTCAAGCCAAAACCCGCACCACCGACCTAGAGGCCCGCCGCAACACTGTGATGCTGGGCATCAAATCATTGCTGGCAGCCGGAACGCCCAAAGAAGCTTACCTAGCGGCGCTCAAAGAGCTAGACCCCATCGAACCGGGCGAGGCCTTTCATTGGACTTTGGTTGACCTAGCCCTGGCCAGCGGCGACCCCAAAGCCGCGCTGCAGCACCTGCGTGCCGTGGTGCCGCTGGCTTGGGATGCCACCACTTTGGCCGCAAAGCTGGACAAGGCCCAGCTGCTCAAAGCACTGGACGTGGCGCTGGCAGGCGGCGACTTGTCTGAGGCTATGAAGTTGGCGCAGGCGGGGCTGCTGCAAAACCCCAGCCAAGCCACCCTGCGCGAGAAGTTTGCGCAAGTCGCCGAATGGGCCGGTAAACCACAAGATGCCTTGCAGGCTTGGCTCATGCTGATGCGCCAAGAAGCCAGTGACAAAGCAATTGCCAACGTATTGCGCCTGTCACCCATGCTGTTTGACGACGATGCCTTGGTGGCTGCGTGGCTGGCCACCAATGGGCGGCGCATGCTCACCCTAGAGGAAGTCAAGCGCATCGTCGATATCTATGAGCGGCTTGGTCAACCACGCGAAGCGCTCACTTTTTTAGAGCGCACGATAACCGATACACGGCGACATCTGCTTGAAAAGCCTCAAGGTTCTGGCCAAGGCTATGCCCTGCATAGTATGCAGGCCCAACTGCTCGAGCGCAGTGGCCGGAGCAACGAAGCGATTGTTGTTTTAGAAGCTTTGCGCCGCCAATCTGGCATGCTGGAGCGCCCAGAGGCCATGCGCTTGGCCATTTTGCAGCTCAAAGCGGGCAGACAGGCAGCGGCATTGCAGGCTTTACTGGCGCACACCCCCGTATCTGGAACGGTTTTTGACCACAACTACTGGGATTTGCGGGCAGACTTAGCCTTTGAGACGGGTCGGGTGGAGCTGTACGTGCCTGCCCTACTGGTTTTGTGGCAGGCCAGCGACACCGTATTTCAGCTCAAAAGTTACCAAGTCGAGCGCCTGATTCGCCATTATGTCGATACCGAAGACTACTCCCACGCCATGCGGCTTGCCAAGCAAATCTACCCCCACTTAGAAGCCTCCACCATGCCCGCATTGGATAGAACGGCTGGGCTCGACGGACTGGCATTTGCCTGGCTAGATGCTTTGTCGCAAATACCGAGCCAACAAGGATTGGCCGAGCTAATGGCCACTTTGGGCACAGAACACCGCGCCCGCCTGCTCAAAAACCCAGACGTATTGTCCCGCCGCGCCAATATATACGCAGGCTTTGGCGAGAAAAAACTAGCCGCTGCCGATTACCGCAGCGCTTTGGCATTGCGCAACCACGCGCCCACGCGTCTGAGCTACTGGTGGTTGCTGATTGACATGGCGGACACCAAAACCCTGCGCACTGAGCTGGCTGCGGGTGGCGCTGCCGCGCGTGCAGACCCCGCATTTTTAGAGGTACAAGGCGCTGCGTGGCAGATTTTGGGCGACCCGCGTAAAGCGCTGCAGTTTTACCGCCGCCAGGCAGCAGGGAAGGGCGCTGACTACCTGTGGCTAGCCAATTATGCCGATGTGCTCGAGTCGGCTGGCGACGCTTCGCTGGGGCTGCGTGTGCGCCGCCATGCATTTGGCCTGCTGGGCAGTGCTTTGGCCAAGTTTGACAGCCTGCGAAGCAAAGAAGCAGCGCAAGCAGTTTTGGTGCGCCTGCGCCTGTCGGAGGCTTTTTCGTCGGGCGATGAAAAGCAGCGGCTGGCCAAGCTATTAGGCCAGATTCTCAATGGCGAAAGCCTGCCCCCCGAATTGCGCAAACAGGCCGATGACTTGATTGTCTCGTGGGCATTGGGTGCTAGCTCGGGCTCGGGCACAGGCGGTGGCCGCGAGGAAACGGCGCGGCGCTGGCTTTGGCAAAAACACGCCGCCAAAGTCGGTGGCACCGAATATGGCGAGATGGCACTGGCGTTGTCTGAGGGAAATGTGCAGGCACTGGACCGCCTGATGGAGAAAAGCGCCAAAAGCTTCCAACAGCTAGACCAGCTCAATGCCCTGCGCCAACTGGCCGAAAAGCAGCCCGGTTGGCGTGCGCAAGCAGCAAGCATGGCCACCGAGCTGGCCCAGCGCGACCCCGAAATGCAGCGCAGCGATGCGCTGCAAGAAGCCCTAGAAAACGACTTGCTCAATTTGGCCAGCCGCGCCAGCGTGACACCCATTGTGCGCAAGCGCGATGGCTTAACCCAAGTGGGTGTCAACCTCCATGCGGACATTGCTTTGAGCCCACGGCTGCGCCTGAGTGCCGAGCTCAAGCAGATGGGGCAAACAGCCACCAACCCCGCTGGAGTTGCCGCCGTCCCATCGCGCGACCAAGAAATTGCGGTGGGCGGCAAACTGCGCATTGCCGGTGGCACGGTTTCGGGTGCGGCCACTTTCCGCAGCGGTTTTGCCAACACCAGTGGCGTGGTGCTTAAACTCGCGCGCAGCTTGGGCGCGCGCTTAGGTTTAGAGGCCAGTGTAGAAAAAAACCAACGCTCCGAAGACAGCACGGCCTTAGCTGTGGCGGGTATGCAAGACAAGGTAGCCGCCCATTTGAGTTACACCCTGTCCAAAGACATCACGCTGGGCGCTGGCTTAGCGCATACCCGCTACCGCACGCAAAATGGGGCTTACGTGGGCAAGTCAAGCAGTGTTTCGGCCAACGCCAGTTACATTTTGCGGCGCGACAGCCCCGACTGGACCGCACACATCGGCGTGCGCAGAAACGCCTCCCAAGCCGATGGCCAGCCCGATGCCGCCACCGCTAGCCTAGTGGCTGGGAATACAATACCTAACGCTAGTTTTTTTGTAGCGCCAAGTGCAAGCTCTATTGACCTGAGTCTTGGCTGGGGACTGTCGCAGTCCTTGGGCATGGTAGACGGGTATTCAAAGGCCATCCGGCCATGGGCCCAATTGGGATGGGAGCGGCGTGAAACCGCCGGACAGGGTGTGCAAACCTCTGGCCTCTTGCGCTTGGGCGTGCGCGGCAGCGTGGCAGGACGGGATCAGTTGGCAGCATCCATAGAATGGCGACCCACGCCCACTGGCAACACGGCCAAGGAAGTGCGGGTACAGTACGAATGGATTGGAGATAAATAATGCAGAAAAAACCGATTTGGACTTCATTTTTAAGCACGGCCACCATGGCACTGTGTGTAGCAATACTCAGTGCATGCGCTGTCACACAGGGCCATGAGCAATCGCTGAATTTACTGCCGACCGACAGCATCGCGCTGCTGCCGATTGCCAACCACACCGACGTTCCCCAAGCGGGCTTGCGGGCTGAGGCCATTGCCGAAAGCAGCCTTCGCGCCAATGGCTTGCGCCAGTTGCAGATGTACCCTATTGCCTTGAATCCAGAAACGCTGTTTGAGCCCAGTGAGCGCAAGGCGCAGGCCGAGGCTGAAAAATGGGCGAAAACACAGGGCATTCGCTTTGTAGTCTATGGGTCTGTGGACGAATGGCGCTACAAAGTGGGCGTAGACGGTGAGCCCGCCGTTGGCTTGGTGTTTCAAGTCAAAGATTTAAACACGGGGCAGGTGGTGTATTCTGCAAGTGGCGGCAAAAGCGGATGGAGCCGCGAGGCTTTGTCTGCGGTGGCACAAAAACTCACCGTGCAATTGCTCCGTGGTGTCACGCTGGCTGCCGAGAAAAAACTACCGCCAACGATTCCGGCCAATGCCCCGACCAAGCCTTGAGCCAACTCCAGAGCCGAACATCGCGGGCGGGCTAACCGGCAGCGCCGCGCGCGATCGTTTTGGGCCACCCTCGCAGTCTGGCGACTTAGAGGCCAACCCTGGCAAAGAGGCGCCGCAGACCTCGGCTTTTGACAGCAAGGCCCATGCGTCCATGTTCGGCAGTGAAAGCATGTTGGGTGCGTTGCGGGAGATGGATGCGACTGGCTTTTCTGCGGTTGAAATTTTGCGCTCCCGCAACCAGCGGGCGATGCCAGCGGGTTGGATGCGGCTGGCTTGGTACAAGCGACCATTCGTTATAGCTTGGCTGTTTACCCGGGTCATGTGGGACTACGCACGGCGCATCGCTTGGGGGGCACGCTGGGCATTGCAAGCGTGGCTGCGCAAACGCCCCGGTTTGTTGGGCCACATTGCCGAAGTGGTGCTGTGGCCCGCTTTCTTTGTGTACCTTGCTTGGGTCAGCAATACGGGCAACCCGTTTTATATCAATGAAGGCTTCCCTTGGCCTTGGCTTGGTGTGTGGTTAATCGCCATGCGCTACGGCGCACTTTCAGGCGTTGGGGCAGGTTTGCTCTTACTTTTAGCGTGGTATTTGATAGCACCAGACCCGAGCTTTCCTAGGCTGTATTTTTTAGGCGGCGGCATTATGACCCTGATTGCCGGGGAGTTTGGGAGTTTGTGGGGCGCAAGGTCGGCGCGTTTTTACGAAGCTTCCGCCTACCAAGACGACAAAATCGAACGCCTGACAAGGCGTTTGTATTTGCTCAAACTCTCCCATGACGAGCTAGAGTATGAGCTGGTAGACCGCCCCGGTACCCTGCGGGATGCCTTGCTAGAACTGCGCGTACTGTTAGAGCAACAATCGAATGTGCAGACTGGTAAAAATCTAACGCTGCCTGGGGCGCAGCCCATGCTGGACTTTTTATCGCAATATTGCCAGATTGAGGTTGGTGCATTGTACGAATACCTTGACGGACCCAAGCCACGTATTCAGCGCTTAGCGCACATCGGCAGTACCAACAAAGCAGATATCGATGACCCGATGATCGTGCGCGCCATTGAAACGGGCCAATCGGTTCATCTGCAAGAGATGCTGATGGACAAAAGCCGCAAGTCAGAGTTGATTTTTGCCGCACCACTGCGCGACAAAGACAAGCGTGTGGTAGGTATTTTGACCATCAACCGCATGCCGTTTATGGCACTCAATCCAGACAATTTGCGCAATATATGGGTGTTGCTGCAATCCTATGTCGAGTACCTTCGCTTGTCCACGTTTGCCGCAACTTACACCTTGGCATGGCCAGAGTCGCCACCAGAACTGCGCCAAGAATTTGCTTGGTTGCAGCGATTGCAGATAGATTTTGGCCTGCAAAGCTCTTGCGTCGTTTGGCGTTGCCAGCATGAGCAGCAGCTGCCGATTCTTCGTCTTATTCGCCAGCAGCACAGCAACGGGGAAATGGCGTGGGCTTGGACGCGTGGCAGCACACCCGCTATTGTCACCTTGTTGCCATTTATGGGCACTGCACAAGTGCAGCTTACACAAAGGCGCATCGAAAAATTAATTGCCCGCCAATATGGTGATGAGGTGGTACAAAATCACCTGTCTGCCATTGAAATTCCGTTGGCCAAAAGCGATGCATGGCCATTGGTGCGCCGCATGCTGGAGAGCCGCTTGTGATTGCCATTTGGAAGCAAGCAAGCCTTGCCATCAGCACCGAAATCGCCTCGCTGTCTTTGCTTGACAGCAGCAACTCTACGGAGCGCTTGCTGGGCTATTTTTTGCTGCACGCAGTCTCTGCAGCATTGGTTACATCGCTGGCTTGGATGCTGCTGCCTTCGCGTTTACGCAAACCGCGCTGGGCTGTTTTGAGCTTGCTGTTTACCTTTGATTTTTTTATTCCTGGCTTGGGGGTGGTGGCAATGCTAGCCGTGATCCATGTGGCGCTGCGTTTTCCTAGTGTGGTGCAACATGAGCGCTTTACCGAGGTGAGCGAACCGGTTTTCATGTCGAGTGAAAAAGAAAAACGCGGACAAGCCGACATCCGCGCAGGGCACGCGCGCCGTATTTTGCGCGACCCAACCCAGTCCGTAGACACCAAACTTCGTGTCTTGATTGCGCTGCAAGATATGCGCCCTAAAGTGGCCATTCCGCTTTTACAAGGGCTTTTGGCTGACCCTGCTGAGGACATTCGTTTGTTGGCCTACAGCATGATGGACGCGTGGGAAAAAGACTTGACCCAGCGTATTCAAAAAGCCCAAGCACAACTCGATGATGCTGCACAACGAACCGGCCAAATGCAAGCCGATGCCGAGCAGCATACGATCACCATCAATGCGCACCGGCGCATGGCTGAGCTGTATTGGGAGCAGGTTGACACGGGACTTGCACGCGGCGATTTGCGTGTTTTTGCGCTCCAAAAGGCAAAAACCCATTGCGAAGTTGCACTGCCTTTGGATGCACACATGGGCGGTATGTGGTTGCTTTATAGCTTGGTGCTGATTGAGTTGAACATGGGTGAGGCGGCCAACCGGGCGTTGCGTTTGGCGCGCAAAGCAGGATTGTCCGATGTGCAGGTCCTGCCGCACTTGGCACGAGTCGCCTACGATGCAGGTGAATACGAAGAAGTTGCGCAGTGGATGCGCCGCGCCGCGCGCGCCGGACACCTGCCGCATCCTCTGCGCCAAGTAGCCCGCTACTGGGCGGGCAAATCACTGGACGTGCAAATATCATGAGCACGGCCAACGGCGACGATCTGAACCGCAAAGCTGACCATGCCGACGTAGCGTTGTTGCTTGAGGGCACGTTTCCTTATGTGGCTGGCGGTGTCTCAAGCTGGGTCAATCAAATTATTTGCGGATTTCCCCACTTGCGATTTGCCATTGTTTTTTTAGGCTCGCGGCCACAAGATTATGGCCAACCTAAATTCAAACTCCCCGCCAATGTGGTGCATTTTGAGGCGCACTACCTGTATGGCACCGACGGAAAACCGCCTGTAACGCCCCTCAAGGGCAACCAAGAAATGTTTGACGCAAGTCAAACACTGCACGCGTATTTTCGAGCCCCAACAGAGAATGCGCAAGCTGGTGGTGAGGCGCTGAACACCATCGTGGGCGAGCTCCAAGGCAAGATGAACCGCAGCGAGTTTCTCTACAGCGAGCGCAGTTGGAACTACATCACACAAATGTACCAAGAGCGCTGCACGGATCCGAGTTTTGTCGATTATTTTTGGACCATTCGGACGATGCACAGTCCGATTTGGACACTCTCAAAGATTGTTGAAAACTTGATCCCCTGCGGCTGCTACCACAGTGTTTCTACAGGGTACGCTGGATTTCTGGGTGCGCTTTTAAAGCGTCGTTACCAAAAGCCACTCATACTCTCCGAGCACGGCATCTACACCAAAGAGCGGCGCATTGACCTGTATGCCGCACAATGGATTGCCGACAACCGCAGCACCTTGCAGCGCGATGCCACCGAGGCGGGTTATTTCAGGCAGGCGTGGATTCGTTTTTTTGAAGCGCTGGGGCGCATGTGCTATGACGCGAGCGACCAAATCATTGCCCTGTATGAGGCCAACCGTTTGCGCCAAGTGCAAGACGGCGCGAACGAGGCGCGTACTTTCAACATCCCCAACGGGATAGATGTCGTGCGCTTTGGCGAGCTACGGGCTTTGCGCCCTGCACAAACACCCAAGGTGTGCTGCCTGATTGGCCGCGTGGTGCCCATCAAAGATATCAAAACCTATATCCGTGCCATGCGCATCGTGGCATCCCGTTTGCCCGAGGCCGAGGCTTGGATAGCAGGGCCTGAAGACGAAAGTCCGGCCTATGCAGACGAGTGCCATGCCCTGACCAAAGGGCTTGGGCTAGAAAATAACGTGAAGTTTTTAGGGTTTCAAAAACTTACCGAATTACTACCGAAGGTCGGCCTCGTGGTGTTGTCTTCAATTAGCGAAGCCTTGCCGTTGGTGCTGCTAGAAGGCTATGCAGCAGGGGTGCCGGGAGTTAGCACCGACGTGGGCTCGTGCAAACAGCTCATTTACGGCTTGACCGAAGATGACAAGCTGCTTGGCGCAAGCGGTGAAGTAGTGGGCATAGCCGACCCGCAAGCGCTGGCGATGAGCATCATTTCTTATTTTGAAGACGATGCCAAATGGCAGGCTGCATCGGTAGCAGGTGTCAAACGGGTAAACCAATATTACACGCACCCACTCATGTTCAGCCGCTATGGCGAGGTGTATCGCCGCGCACTGGCGGGCGAGCGCGCAGACACGCCAGACTTCAAACGCTGGGCGGACTTGTAAATGGCGGAGTCATAAATGGCAGGCATAGGCTTTGAGCTGCGCAAGCTCCTCAAACGGGACAGCTACATAGGCTTGGTACAAGCCTATGCCTACGCGGGTTTGATCAGTTCGGGGCCTTGGGTGTTGTCGATTGTTGGTTTAGTGGTTATCGGCATAATTTCTATGAATGTGGCCGTGCCAGACATGCTGGTGACGCAGTTTTCTGTCAGTGTCACCTACCTCATCATGGTCTCGCTCATTGGCACAGGTTTTATCCAATTGGCTTTTACACGCTGGGTCAGTGACCGTTTATTTGGCAACCATGTGGACGATATTTTGCCCAATTTTGCGGGAGTGATGCTGGTGACTAACGTGGTGGGTGGGGTGTTTTCTATCACCATGGCATTCACCGCTTTTAGCCACGAATCGGTGATGTACCGCGCCCTAATGTGCGCAGGCTTTGTGACCATGAGCTTGGTCTGGGTGACGACGATTTTTATGAGCGGCTTGAAGTTTTATAAGACGATCGTTGGGCTTTTTGCGTTTGGCTATACATCCAGCGTGGCGCTAGCTTTTGTGCTCAGGCCTTGGGGATTAGAAGGCTTGCTGGCTGGCTATATTGGCGGGCAATTTTTCATGCTGGTGGGCATGCTATTTATCGTGATTCGCAGCTTTCCTATCAAGCGCCTGATCAGTTTTGATTGCTTTCAGCGCGGGGCGATGTTTCCAACGCTGATTTGGGTGGGCGCGTTGTTCAATTTTGGCATTTGGGCGGACAAAATGATCTTTTGGATCTACCCCGACACCAGTATCAGCGTGATTGGCCCTTTGCGGGCCAGTGTGATTTATGACCTGCCCGTGTTTCTGGCCTATTTGTCGATCATTCCAGGCATGGCGGTATTTTTGGTGCGCTTTGAAACCGACTTTGTCGAGTGGTACGACAAGTTTTATGGCGCTGTTCGAAAGGGCGGTAGCTTAGAAGAAATCGCCCAAATGCGCGACGGCATGGTCGATGCGATTCGCCAAGGTTTTTTTGAAATCATCAAGGTGCAAACACTGTCGGTGCTGGTCATGGTGGTTTTTGCACCCACTATTTTTGAAAAACTGCAAATCAGCCAGCTTTACTTGCCACTTTTTTATGTGGATGCGGTAGCGGCCAGTCTACAAGTGGCACTGCTTGCCATGATGAACGTGTTTTTTTACCTCGACAAACGTTTGATTGTGTTGATTTTGGTCAGTACTTTGTCTGTATTGAACATTGGCTTTACCATTGCCACCCTTTATATTGGTGCAGCTTTTTATGGCTATGGCTTCGCATTGGCGCTGCTGCTGACACTACTGCTGGCACTGTATATGCTCGAACGTAAGCTGGCGCGCTTGGAGTACGAAACTTTTATGTTGCAGTAGGGCGTTTTTTTGTTTGACCACGCCATACAAGGCCAACAACCAGAATCCACAAACCAAGCGCCCACCAAGCGCCTGTTGAGCCACCACCCGACCCGCCAGGATTGGCCCCAGAAGAGCCTGTTGCGCCCGTGGGAGTCGGCATATTGGTGGAGGCTGTCGTGGCCGCTTGCAGAGCCACTGTGATCGCCACGGTATCTTCTGCCACATTGCCCGCACTGTCGGTGATGCGCAAACGCACATTCACCACCCCAATTTGCGGCAAAGAAAGGATGGTTCGGGATGCGCTAGGCGTTTGTACACTGGCACCATTGCTCGCACCCACAAAATCCCAAGCGTAAGACAAAATCGTCGCATTGCCTAGTGCCGTGCTTTGGCTGGCATCTAGGATAAGGGTTGCACCGATCACCACAGAAGTACTAACCTGACCAATCACTGCGGAGGCCGTGGATGCTAGGGACAATGCCTCCAACGCATCCAGCATTCCTGCGCCACAAAGCGCAGTGGTGCAATTACAGGCGCTGGTCAGTACACTAGAACAACTGGGTAAAAATGAACTAAATGCATGCGGTCTGGTACTGGCTTTTAACCTTGAAATCAACAGCGCCGGTGTGAGCGAGGGATTTGCAGCAAGCATCAAAGAGGCTACGCCCGCAGCCAAAGGTGCAGAGAAGCTAGTGCCAATTTTTGTTCCATACCCGTCCGTCACGGGAACGCTCAAGCCGCTATTGAGTGTTGAATACAAACCCGCGCCTTGGCTACCGCCAGGAGCCATTAACCCCATATTGGCACCGACATAGGAGTAATTCGTTTTCGCACCATCCCTTTGCACCGCTCCCACTGCCAGTACGCGTTGGCAATCTGCTGGGCGCTTGAGCTGCATCGTATCGCCTACGCCATAGGAGTTTCCCGCCGCCACCACGACCAAAGTTCCGGCATTCGTCACCTCATTAATCACATCTTGGTAGGCGGCCGAGCAGGGCTGGCTGCCACCAAAACTTAAGTTAATGACGCGCGCAGGATTGGGATTGTTGGGCACACCCGCCACTGCGAGCCCAGCCGCCCAACGCATGGCATCCAAAATATCACTGAGCAATGCGCCGCACTTGCCAGATACCCGAATGGGCAAAATTTTGGCGTTCCAGTTCACGCCTGCAATACCCGCACCATTGTTGGTCGCTGCAGCAATTTGCCCCGCAATGAAAGTACCGTGCCATGAACTTGCTGCCACATCACAGCTGGCAAACAAGGCGGTCTTGGTCTCTGCACTGGTGACCCAGTCACCTGGGTCTGAGGCGTCGCTGTCACGGCCATTGCCATCGTTGGCATAGTTTACTTCGCTCACAAAATCATAGCCTGGTAGCATTTTGCCCACCAAATCTGGGTGATTTAAGCGCACACCAGTGTCCAAAACGGCCACCACCACGGCTGTGCCCGTCGTGCGGTTCCAAGCCAAGGGCATATTCAAACCTGAGGCATAGCTGCTAGGTGCCCCCAAATGCGTTTGCAATGCAAAACTAGTGTCATTCGGCGTGGTTTGGATGCGTTGGCGTTCATCGGCCTCCACATGCAGCACCTCGGGGTGTAGGCGCAGGCGACGAATAGTGGCTTCTAGTGCATCGCCTTGCTGGGCTACAGGCAGGCTGAGCAAATGGTGGCCAGCGCCTACGTGGGCATGCTGTCGCAGCACTACGCCTGCGTCTGATGCCACAGAGCGTGCACGCTCACGTTCGTGGTTGGCCTGTGCGGCGCGGGCGATTTGTGGGGATTCAAAAGCGCCCGCCTCCAGCACTGCTCCGGGCTTGAGCTTAACGATCAAACCAGAGACTGGTTGCGCCCAAACGCTGGCACAGAGACTCCATGCAAACGCTACCAATATCAGCATTCCAAACGATTGACAAAACGTTTTAAAGGCAGAAATCGAAAGGGAAAATGTGCGCATGCCGCTTTGTACCACGTTAGGAATGAAAAAAGCGCCCGAGCTAGTTGCTCAAGGCGCTTTGGATGTTACAGAAAGGTAAAGTTCACTTACCCAGCATGTGTGCCTACCACGCGCACCATTTCCAGCGTTTTGTTGGAGTAGCCCCATTCGTTGTCGTACCAGCTCACCACTTTCACAAAGGTGCTGTCTAGCGCTATGCCCGCATCGGCATCGAACACGCTGGTGCAGCTCTCGCCACGAAAATCGCTGGCCACCACTTTGTCTTCGGTGTAGCCCAGCACACCCTTCATAGCGCCTAAGCTTTGCGCCTTCATTTCGGCACAAATCTCGGCATACGTCGCTTCTTTGATCAGCTCTACCGTCAGGTCAATCACCGACACGTCGCTGGTGGGCACGCGAAAGCTCATGCCGGTCAACTTTTTGTTGAGCTCAGGAATCACCACGCCTACGGCCTTGGCTGCGCCTGTGCTCGATGGAATGATGTTTTCCAAAATACCGCGTCCGCCGCGCCAGTCTTTGTTAGACGGGCCATCCACGGTTTTTTGCGTAGCGGTGGCGGCGTGCACCGTGGTCATCAAACCGCGTTTGATGCCCCATTTGTCATTGAGCACTTTGGCCACGGGCGCGAGGCAATTGGTGGTGCAGCTGGCATTGCTGATGATGGCCTGGCCTGCATAGGTTTTGTCGTTCACACCATAGACAAACATGGGGGTGTCGTCTTTAGATGGCGCAGACATGACCACTTTTTGCGCACCAGCATCCAAGTGCTTTTGCGCCGTGACTTTGTCTAAAAACAAGCCAGTAGATTCGATGACGACCGTTGCACCCACTTCTTTCCACTTGAGTGCCGCTGGGTCACGCTCTTGCGTGAGGCGGATGCGCTTGCCGTTGACCACCAAGGTGTTGCCGTCCACCGCCACATCGCCCTTGAAGCGGCCGTGCACGCTGTCGTATTTGAGCATATAGGCCAAATAATCGGGTTCCAGCAAATCGTTGATGCCCACGATTTCAATGTCGTTGAAATTCGCCACCGCAGCGCGAAACACCATGCGGCCGATGCGGCCAAAACCATTGATACCAACTTTGATAGTCATGAAAATTTCCTAGGGAGTTTAAAAATCAGGGTTGAAATTACTTGCGCAATACTTTTTGTACTGTGGCCGCGACGTTTTCTGGCGTGAAACCAAAATGCTTGAACAGCACGGGCGCAGGCGCAGATTCGCCATAGGTGTCGATGCCCACTACCGCTGCGCAGCCGTATTTCCACCAGCCATCGGTGCTGCCCATCTCGACTGCCACGCGCGGCAGGCCTGCGGGTAACACGCTGGTTTTGTATTTGGCATCTTGCTTGTCAAAGGTGGTGGTACTGGGCATGGACACCACGCGCACAGGAATCTTTTTAGCAGCCAAGAGTTTTTGCGTGGCAATGGCCAATTGCACTTCTGAGCCTGTGGCAATGATGACTGCTTTGGCTTTTTTGTTGAGCCCCGCGTCTGATGGCTCTGACAACACATATGCGCCCTTGCTGATGTTCTCAAGGCCGGAGGCTTTAGGCGCAGCTTTGGAGCTAGGCTTGGCCAAATACGGCAGATTTTGGCGCGACAAGAGCAGGGCGCTGGGCTTGGCTTTGTTTTGCAAGGCCACGGCCCATGCCACAGCCGTCTCAGCGGTGTCGGCCGGACGCCATACGTCCAAGTTAGGAATCAGGCGCAGCGATGCGGCATGCTCAATCGACTGGTGGGTTGGGCCGTCTTCACCCAAGCCAATGCTGTCGTGGGTAAACACATGCACCACGCGTTTGCGCATCAACGCAGCCATGCGAATGGCGTTGCGGCTGTAGTCGCTAAACGTCAAAAATGTGCCGCCGTAGGGGATAAAACCACCGTGCAAGGTAATGCCATTCATGATGGCAGCCATGCCGAATTCGCGCACGCCGTAGTTGATGTGGCGGCCTAGCTTGCCGTCGGCATCGCGCTTCACGTCGCCCGCCAAATCCATGCGCAGGGCGGGGGTGGATTTGGTGTTGGTGAGGTTTGAACCCGTAAGGTCAGCGCTGCCACCCAGCATCTCGGGCAGGGCTGCTGTGAATGCCTCTAGCGCAATTTGCGAGGCTTTGCGGCTGGCCACAGTCTCGGCCTTGGTGTGGGCGCTGACCACGGCATCAAAGGCGGTTTGTGCAAAGTTGGCGGGCAAATCGCCCGCCATGCGGCGCAAAAACTCGTTGGCCAACTCGGGGAAGGCTTGGCGGTAGCCAGCAAAGCGGGTGTCACAGCCCAGCTCGGCCTCTGTGCCTTTGGCCAAGCCGTTCCAGTCGGCATACACCGCTTGTGGAATGTCAAAGGGCGCGTGGCTCCAGCCCAGCGCAGCGCGGGTGAGGGCAATTTCTTCTGCGCCCAGCGGCTCGCCGTGCGCTTTGGAGGTGTTGGCGCGGTTGGGGCTGCCTTTGCCGATGTGGGTTTTGCAAATAATCAAGGTGGGTTTGTCGGCGCTGTTTTTAGCATCGGCAATGGCGCGGCTGACTGCGTCCACGTTGTGGCCATCCACTTTGTCGATCACGTTCCAGCCGTAGGCTTTGAAGCGCTGGGCGGTGTTGTCAATGAACCAAGGCGCGACTTGGCCGTCAATGCTGATGCCGTTGTCGTCATACAGGGCGATCAGCTTGTTAAGCTTCCACGCGCCAGCCAGTGCGCAGGCTTCGTGGCTGATGCCTTCCATCAGGCAGCCGTCGCCCAAAAAGGTGTAGGTGTGGTGGTTGACAATGCTGTGGCCATCGCGGTTAAATTCGGCGGCCAGCATTTTCTCGGCCAGCGCCATGCCCACGGCATTGGTGATGCCTTGGCCCAGCGGGCCGGTGGTGGTTTCTACGCCCGGGGTCACGTCGACTTCGGGGTGGCCTGCGGTTTTGCTGTGGAATTGGCGGAAGTTTTTGAGCTCACTCATGGGCAGGTCGTAGCCCGTGAGGTGGAGCAGGGCATAAATCAGCATCGAGCCGTGGCCGTTGCTCAGCACAAAGCGGTCGCGGTCGGCCCAATGCGGGTTGGCGGGGTTGTGTTTAAGGTGGTTGCCCCACAGGGCGACTGCCATGTCGGCCATGCCCATGGGCGCGCCGGGGTGGCCAGAATTGGCCGCTTGCACAGCGTCCATTGCCAGCGCGCGAATCGCGTTGGCCATATTGTGGGTGTTTTGGGTCATGGGATGAAATATCAGGTGAAAGGAAAGAGGACATCCCGAAACTCGGGAAAACCCCTTATTTTAGCCAACCTGCGCGGCAGGCGGCTACACTGCTTCTCATGGTGCGCCACTGTTTGGATGGTACGTGCCCAAAACAACACGAACAACCCACATACCTATCCCATACAACGCTGTTTGTCGCAACTCCCGCCAAAGCCATGACCGAACCCGTAACCACCCCGCCCGCCCAAGCCATCTTGCTCGCCGCAGGCCGGGGCGAGCGCATGCGGCCGCTTACCGACCACACCCCCAAACCGCTGCTTGAGGTGCGTGGCAAGCCGCTGATGCAGTGGCATATGGAGGCTTTGCTGGCCCAAGGGGTTGACCACATCGTCATCAACACGGCTTGGTTAGAAAAGCGCATCACATCGCATTTTTCACGGGTTTTTATGCCATCGTCACAGTCAAGTGGTCATAGTACGCTATTAAATACTGAGCATAATGCTTCTGAACAGCGCATTACCTATTCCACCGAAGGCGAAGATTTTGCGTTGAAAAACAGCGACACTGGCGCACTAGAAACGGCCGGCGGCATTGTGCGCGCGCTGCCCGCTTTGGCCGACACGTTTTGGGTGTTGGCGGGCGACGTGTATGCCCCGCAATTTAGCTTCAGCCGCGCCGATTACGCGGCCTTTGCCCAGTCCAAGCTGCTCGCCCACATTTGGCTAGTGCCCAACCC
>JANOYR010000048.1:0-22646 GCA_031428975.1 Polaromonas sp.
CTCGAAGCGGGGGCTGCCAACTCCGGAGAAGTGTCGTCCAACGAGGCTGTGGTGGTCGGTTGGCAAACCCTGACTTGGACGTTCACCAGCGTCGATCCTGCTTTGTCATGGGACACCATCGTGTTGCTGCCTAACATTGGAACGGTTGACGCAGCCCCGGGCAAGTCCTACTATTTTGACGACTTCAAGCTTTTGGCTGCAGCTGCTAGTGGCGGTGGAGGTGGTGCACTGACGTTCTCGTCGGGTTTTAGCAGCGCTGTACTGACATCAAGCAATGGCCTGGTTGCGTCTTCTGGCGGTAGTAACCTCGACGGTTTTAACTGCAACGGAACTCCCGCTTGGTGCGGTAATTTCTCCGGTGGTGCCGGAGCAGACAGCTATGCAGGGTTCTACTATCAAACGCCCTCTGCTGCTAGTGCACTATACAGCCAGATTGAAGTGTTTGGCCCCAATGTCACCGGATTCAATGCAAGCGGCGATACGGGTGGAGTGACACTTTCCAGCCAAACCAAGGTGAACTTCACCTTCAACTCCAACGCACAATGGTTCAGCAGCAGCAATAACAAGTTTGCGGTGGTCATCACATTGGGTAAACGTTATGCCATTGATGGTGGTTGCCGACTCCAATTGCATGGCGTGAAAACGCCAACTTCCGCCGACGCTACGGCCTACTCCATGAATTTGAGGAGCGACTTCCGTGTTGCGGCAGATTGTGGTGCGGGTATCCCGCCCACCGATGTAGCAGCGGCTTTAGCAGCATCGCCTGTGATCAGCAGTGTGAAACTCCTCGGTGCTGCAGGTGGCGCAGCCATCTTCGGGCGCGATAACGTGGCAAGCGGAGCCAATCTTTCTACTGTGGTCGACGGCGTTTATCCAACGACTGTGGTCTTGAAGGGTGCGATTACTTTCGATTGATACAGCACCCATAATTAATTGGCTTCCAGTAAGCGGCTTTGCATGCGCAAAGCCGCTTTTTTTTGTACGCACTGCGCACCGCGACTTTTCGTTCTGAAACACATAGCATGTGTGCGTCGCCATTGTTTCAAGTCTTCAATAAGATTGAATTCTGGCGACTTGCAGCATGGGCAGGTTTGACCTCTTATTCAAGAGAACCTTGTGCTCTGCTTCTTGCGTTGCATCCCCATCAGCGGTTATTCCAAGCTTCACGCATTTGCATACAAGGGCGCAGGCTGTTGGCTGCTGTAATTTTGCCTCAGATTAACACCCACTGAATGCAAATCTTCTCGTATGGTTTGGCTGCGGGGCTTTTTTCTAAGGAAAACACCCCAGCACTGATCGAATCCATTACTGCACGGCATAGAACTCCCGTACATAAGCGACGCACAATTTTCAACTGACCACAATCCAGCAATAGCAAGTCTCTATAAAGTACCCAGTAATATTGCAACCTATCTAATGAGCCAATGAGTGCGGTTTAAATAATTCACGCATCACCAGCTTGGGCTGGCGGTCGACAGTAAAAAGCCCCCAGTGTTTTTCTGGCTCCATGGGGTCTGGCGAACCTTTCCAAGGTTCGTCAAACGCTTCAAATACAAAAATCAAAATCCCTGACTCTTTGCTCCATTGCATCAAATCAGCGTAGTAAATGGACTGCAACTCTTGTGAGGAATGCTCCGGCTGAATCCCTCGGCCATTGGAGTTGGTTGCCCAACCCGCTTCTGTGATCACGATGGGCTTGTCTGGATACAAACGCGAAACACTCAGTACATTGTCTTTGGTGTATTCGAGCGCTTCATGGATGTGCTTGTACTCCCATACTGGATAAGTGTGTATAGATATGAAATCTACCACGGGTACAAGATCTCGCAATTTGTGTTGCCAAGGCACATAATTTTCACAAAACGTCACAGGCTGTTTCACCGATTTTTTTACGTAGCGTACATAATCAATCATGTGGTGAACGGGCACAAAATGATCCGTCCAATCAACGGTTGCTTCATTTCCCACTGCCACTGAAAAAATGGTATCTTCGTATTGATTCGCCAGCACAATGAGGCGGTCTAGCTCGGCTTGGTTGGCTTGTATGCTCTTGGTTAATGCCTCTTCGCTATAAGTACCGCCCCAAGGGCAACCAAAGTTGTTCATTTCTGGCCCAAGATACGCCCCCAACATCACTTGAAAATCTAATTGATCCTCGCGTATCACCTGAAGTACACGCTCTGCATGCAAACTACAGTCATACAGCCGCAAGTTACGCCAATTTTTGCTAAGAATATGGAGATCTTCTCTTATTTCAACAAGACTTGGATAAGTTTGCGTGTCTGGACTTTGGCCGTGGCGGTAGCCAGAGTAACAAATAGCATTACCGTTTGGAAATTTCAACATAGGTCATTCAATATTTTATGATTTAGATGCATGCGAGGGCTTATGGATATTTACTAAGACCACTCTTATCCCAAAGACCCCAATATGCACCTACATCTCCTTCAGCGCCCACTTTCCATGCTTCGTCAAAGGCTGCAAAATAAAACACATCGACATTGTCTCTTTTAGACCAATTCATAGTGTCTACAAAATACCGCATAGCACCTGAGTGGCTTGGAATTGCGCCATGAAAGGCTGTGCCTATATTGGGCCAACCAGTTTCGCTGATGATGACTTTTTTTCCAGCTGCTGCCACTGTTGTTCGTTTGTACATATCTTGCATATATGCAATGGCATGGTTTAGTGGACAACCTTCCCAAAAAGGATAGCAATTGGCCATCACCACGTCACACGCAGCCGTTATTTTTGGATGCTTTTCAAATAGATAATACGCATCCACATAGCCTACTTGCACACCCGGTAAAGCTAGCTTTACACGGTTGATGTAGTCCAGTAATTCATCTTCAGTCATATCCTCACGTAAGAGCACCTCATTTCCCACGGCGACTACATCAGCATGCCCAGCGCGGGCAAGCTCAATCACCGCCGCAATTTCTTGGTCATTAATTTTTTTGTCTGTTCCAAGCCAAGCACCTACCAGCGTCTTGAGTCCACACGCATGTGCAATTTGTGGAATAAGTTCATTGCCTTCAGTGCATGAAAAGGTGCGAATCCAGCTGGTATGCTGGCGTATTGTTACTAAGCGCGATCGAATCTGCTGCGAATCAACCGCTGTGCCAGGCCCCTGTCCGTCAAGGTATGGACTAAAGCACAAACCATGCACGCCATCTTGCATTAATTGGCGGTAAGCAGCGTGGAGAGAAGTATTGTCCGAGCTTGCATCAGCATTTGTAACCGCTGTAAAAGATTCATCCTCACGCTGCCCCACAGCAGAATCATTTTGATGTTGATGTTGATTGGGATTAAACGTGTCATGTTGGACAGCCGCCCATTGATTTTGTATAAGTTTATTTTGCGACATGGCGTTTGCTCGTTGTTGTTTTAAATGGAAATTGACCGTCCCCACGGGGTTGAATGCTGTCGTAACCCCCTACTTTGTCGTAAACACGGACGTAGTCAACTACCAGCTCCGCAGGGAATTGCGTGGCATCGTTGGGAGCTCCCGGAAAATTGCCGCCTACTGCAACATTCATAATCAAATAGAAAGGCTGATCAAAAGGTGCAGGCCAGGGATTGATGTGGCTAGCTTTACTCGCCTCCAACCCCACACCATCCTTTAAGGCACTGCAACTCCACCAAAATGTATGCGTAGCTGCTAATATGTCATCCACATAAAAACGGATTTCGCCTGGCTCCCATTCCACTGAGTAGACATGCCAGTCCGATACAGTGCTCGCATCAGGAAGTGCGTATACATTAGTTTTCAAGCTACGCTTTGGAAAGCTTGACCCAAAATGCAAGCTGCTGAGCACTTCATGCGGTTTTTCACCCACAATTTCCATTAAATCAATTTCACCTGATGCAGCCCACCCACCGTATACATCGTCTTGCGGTAGCATCCACAATGCAGGCCAAAGTCCCTTGCCCCAAGGCACTTTTGCACGTATGGCTACACGTCCATACAGCTTGGTAAAAAGAGCAGTGCCGTCACGACGACGTGTCTTTAAACGAGCGGACGTATAGCCACAGCCATGTAAAGACTCCTTGATTGCACGAATCGTCAGAACACCATTTTTGACGAATACGTTGCTCGTATTGGCAGTGTAGTATTGAAGCTCTTCATTGCCCCAGCCTGCAATCCATGTATGGGTTTTATAGTCATAAAACCCGTTGCCAATATCGAAATCCCATTTGTTGGTGTCTAGCGAGCTTCCTTCGAACTCATCGCTCCAGACGAGATTCCATGTAGATTTCAGTCGTTTAGTAGACAAAATTTGTCCCCCTGCTATGGCATCAGCCGTCCATTCAAATCAAAGACCAAGGCCCACTGTGCGTCAGGCGCGAGCCCAAGCATTTGCCCCGTTTCGATATTGCGATTTTGCTCAGCACCAATTTTGGCGCTTACCAAATCTGTGACACCCTCCACCCTGCAGTGGATGATGGAAGAATCGCCAAGATGCTCTGCAAGCACCACTGTGGCGGGCACGCCCTGCCCCGCTGGCACAACATGCATATGCTCAGGCCGAAGCCCAATGCATTGGGCTTCGGCAGTGATTTGGCCAGCAAGTAAACCCCACAAGGCCTGATGCGCTTGCGATGCGGTATTGTTCTGGGGTTTAGGCACCAGATTAATTCGAGGTGCACCAATAAATGTAGCAACGAATTCATTGACAGGACGGTTGTAAAGCTCGAGCGGAGCCCCAAGTTGTTCAATGATTCCTTTGTTAAATATCGCTATGCGATTGCCCAATGTCATCGCTTCCACCTGATCATGCGTGACATAAATCATGGTTGTACCAAGTTCCTTGTGCAATCTAGATAACTCAATACGCATATTGACGCGCAGTGCTGCATCTAAATTTGACAATGGCTCATCAAACAAAAATACCTTAGGTTTACGCACGATCGCACGACCGATGGCCACCCGTTGGCGCTGACCGCCAGACAGCTCTTTAGGATAGCGGTCTAGTAGTTCAGTCATGCGTAGAATTTCAGCGGTGCGGCCAACTTGCTCTTGGCGTTGCGCCTTTGCAATACCAGCCATTTTTAACGCAAAGCCCATATTTTCGGCAACCGTCATGTGCGGATACAGCGCATAACTTTGAAATACCATCGCCGTCCCACGGTCAGCCGACCGCATGTCATTGGCTCGTAGACCGTCAATCAAAAGATCTCCAGCAGTCACGTTCTCTAAACCTGCAATCATACGCAAGGTCGTCGATTTACCGCAGCCAGATGGCCCGACAAAGACTAAAAACTCACCGTCTTGCACCTCTAGGTCAATGCCTTTGATGATGTCTACATTTCCGTAGCTTTTGCGAATTCCACGCAACGATACTTGTCCCATACTAAACTCCTGTCATGTCTAAGCACCGCGAAGTAGGTGTTTGGTTTACTTGATTCTGCGCATTGGCAGCGCGAGCAGCTTTTTGCCTTTGAAGAAAACTTCTGTACCACAGTGCACTATTTTTTAGTGTGCGTTTCTGTGTTTTATAGTCCACATGAACAATCCCAAAACGCTTTTCGTAGCCAGAGGCCCATTCAAAGTTATCCAGCAGGCTCCACACCATGTAGCCCTGCATACGAACGCCTTGCTGCATGGCCTGCGCAACCGCGGATATGTGGCGCGCTATGAAGTCTGTTCTGGACGTGTCGTTGATTTGACCATCCACGAAGTGGTCTTTAAACGCGCCACCGTTTTCAGTGACATAAAGTGGTGGTACTTTGTAATCACGGTCTAGGCGTATCAGTAACTCCGTGAGGCCTTCGGGATACACCTCCCACCCCATGTCTGTAATTTCACGGCCACTCTTGTGCACATCCCATGGACTCTCTGCACTGATAACAGAGCGCGAATAATAGTTAACGCCTAAAAAATCCATCGGTGTGGCGATAATTTGCATATCACCGTCCCACACCGTCGGTTTTTCATCACCAATATGGTTCAACACATCTTCTGGATAATGCCCTTTAAACAGAGGATCCATGTACCACCGAAGTAGTTTTCCATCTTCGAGTTCGGTTTTAATCAAATCAGATTCTGTGTCCGATGCAGGATACATTGGCGAAAGGTTCAGGACAATCCCCAATTTACTTTTGCATCCGTGTGCACGCATAGCCCGAAGCGCCAGACCATGGCTAAGTAGTAAATGGTGTGAGACCTGAAACGCTGTAGCACGGTCTTTGATACCAGGGGCAAAAATACCCGTCTCATTGCCCAGCACGGCCATCACCCAAGGCTCATTGTGCGTGGTGATGGATACCACCCGATCTCCAAGTCTTGATGAGATACCCAAAGCGTATTCAACAAATCGATGCACCGTGTCACGGTTAGCCCAACCACCAGCATCCTGTAACTCCTGCGGCAGATCCCAGTGGTTCAGTGTGAGATACGGTTTGATATTTCGTTGAAGTAAGCCATCGACCAGACGCGCATAAAAATCTAAGCCCTTTTCATTCCAAGCGCCACTGCCACCTGGTCGCACGCGAGGCCAAGATACAGAAAAACGGTAAGCATCCACGCCAAGACTTGCAATGAGATCTAAGTCTGTTTCCAGTCGGTCATAGTGTTCGCATGCAACAACTCCGTTGCTGTTGTCTGCTATAGCATCAGGTATTTGGCAAAAACTGTCCCAAATTGACTGACCCTTACCATCAGTTGCTGCGGCCCCTTCAATTTGGTATGCACTTGTTGCCACGCCCCAAACAAAATCCTCTGGGAAGTGTGTAATTAAATCGGATGGTTCGTAGGTAGTAAAGGGCATTTAAGTCTTAATAGATTCAAAAATATAGTTTCACAATAGCGTGCTGCTATTGGCACAAAGCAGCATGCTATTTAACTGCTCCGGCAGTTAAGCCAGAAATTAACTGACGCGAAGAAAGCAAGAAAAGAATAACCAACGGTATCGTTGCTATTGCAGAACCAGTCATTAATGCGCCCCACTCGGTATTCACTGGGCTTTGAAGACTACGAAGCGCCAATGGCAGGGTGTACATATCAGGTGAACGCATAACCACCAAGGGGCCAATGAAGTTATTCCAAGATGCTATAAATGTGATCAGACCCAGCGTGCCAAGTGCAGGTTTAAGCAGTGGCAGCACAATCCGCCAAAAAATACCCAACTCGCTGCAATTGTCCATTCGAGCGGCTTCAATGAGGTCTTTAGGGATGGAGGTGCTTACAAACTGGCGCATTAAAAATATGCCGAAAGCACTGGCAGCGCCTGGAATGTACAAGGCTCTGGGTTCGTCAATCCATCCGAGCAAGTCCATGATGATGAAAGTTGGAATCATGTTCATGAAAGATGGCAAGAGCATCGTGCCCATAACAAGTCCGAACAGTGCATTTTTATACCGAAACTCAAACAATGCAAACGCGTAACCGCCCATTGAGCAAAAAAGCAAGGTAAGTGCAGTGGATGCGATAGCCACATACAGACTCCAACCTAAATTGCGCCAAAAAGGCATGCGCTCGGTGAGGATCTTTAAATTATTAAAAAAATCGTCTCCAAAAAACATGGGGGGCGGAAGACTGAAAATTTCGGTACGCGAATGCGTAGCAAAAACAAACATGAAATAAAACGGCAGCAACATAATGACTGCACCAACCCCAACAAGGCAATAGGCCGCCCAAGGAGCCATACGTTCTGCGGTGATTTTCATGGGTAGACCTGAATATTATGCGGATGGACCACGGGGCGCAAATGCTTTGTTCGTCAGCCATGTCAACACACCAACGATGATGAATAGCAGCCATGACATGGCGCTTGCAGCCCCAAAATCATTGAAGTCAAATGCAGTGCGGTAAAGGTAAATAGCGGTTGTCATACCCGCTTGGTCGGTTCCGCCACGGCCGCCAGTCAGAATAAACGGCTCTTCAAACAGTTGAAGACCGCCAATCACACTTAAAGTCACACCGAAAAAAATCATCGGTTTCAAGCTGGGCAAGGTGATGAACCAAAATTGCTGAAGGCGGCCTGCCCCATCCATGGTGGCGGCTTCGTAAATGTCATTCGGTATCGTTTGCAGTGCGGCCAAATACAAAACTACGTTAAACCCAACATAACGCCAAAACACAATCATAGAAATTGCAGGCTTGATATTGGACGGCTCGTTGAGCCAGTCCACAGGATTACTCGGAAAAAACCATCCAATACCAGGCACTTGGGCGAGTGCTTGCAAGCCCACATTGATCAAGCCATAGTCGGTTGAAAGTAGGGAACTAAATAAGATGGATATAGCCACTGTTGAAGTGATGTAGGGCATGAAATACGCGCCAACCACCCCATTGCGCAAGCGCTTGAACGACGAGTGGATGAAATACGCCAGCGGTATGGCCACCACATGCTGCGGCACGCCAGAAGCAAAAGCCAGCCAAGCCGTATTGCCAAGTGATTTCCAAAACCACTCGTCTTGCAGGGCAAACGCATAGTTGTCAAAGCCTACAAAAGTCATTGCCCCCAAACCACTGGTAGGCTCCCACGTTTGAAATGCCAGATACAAAGAAAATAGCAACGGGAACAGACCAAAAACACCAAATAAAATCAGAAATGGGCTGATTAATACGTAGGGAGTCCATTGGGGCGATAGGCGCAAAGCTGAGGGCAGTTTCATGGTGAGTCGCTTATGGGTGTTTTGTGCTACTTCAATCGATTTTTATCGGTGCGCTCGCTGCTTGAGCAGCCGTTCGGCATCTAACAAAGCGTTTTCAATGCTTTTGCCACGGTCTAGCACTTTGTCTAGCTCGGTATTGATCACTTCGTCTGCAAATGCATCTTGTTTATGCACCGCTACAACGCTAATTTTTGCTACAGACTCTCTCCAGCCTTTACGTGCTGTTTGCCCACCAAGAAAAGCAATCGGAAGCTCAAAAAACGGATCGTCGTAGGTCTCTAATAGTGCAGGAAAAGCATCTTGCGATTTAAAAGCACCTAGCTGCACCTCACGGTTGAGAGTCATCATTTTGATAAACTCCCACGCCAAGGCTTTGTGCTCAGCGGGAGCACTGCGAGGAATTGCAAAAAACGTGCCGCCGTAAGCAGCCATCGCGCCTTCAGGCAGTTGCGCTGCGCGCCACTTACCCGAGGTTTGTGGTGCAAGCCAATTGTTAAGGTGTCCGGCTAGCCATGCCCCAGTCATTTGGGTGGCTATTGTCCCCCGCTTGAATCCTTCAGACCATTCGTTGGACCATGCAGATACTTTTGCGTCGAGTTTTTGTTGTCTCACTTTTCTGGCAAGCTCAAAGGCGCGAACAAAGCGGGGCGAGTTTACCAACACATTTGACTGGTTATCAAAATACAAGCCTTCCCCGGGTTTGATGCCTGTTCGGATCACAATATCCTTCATGTCTCTGGCGTGCGCCATCAGGTATGCGCCCGTTATTGCTTTAATTTTTACACCCGTAGCGACATATTGGTCCCAAGATTGCGTCAGTTCAGCCTCATTGACTCCCGCTTTTTGCAATACATCGGTACGGTATAAAAGCGTGCCAGGGCCAATGTCGGTCGGCGCTGCAATGACTGCGCCTTTTTTGTTGGTGCCTTGCTGGAACGCATAGGCAACATAGCGCGACTTGTATTGTTGGATATTGAAGGCAGGAGCTGATAAATCCTCTAGCCCACCCCCCTGAGCGAATCGCCCTACATAGCCCACCTCTAGCGCCATCACATCGGGCAAATAGAACGAGGTAGACAGCGCCGTGGTCATGGCGGTGTGGTGGTCAGCAAACTGTCGGCTTATGACCTTGATGTCAACGTTAGGGTGGCTGCGTTTCCAAACTGGAATAGCAGAGCGAACCACATCGTCCACCGCAGGAAATGCAGCTATAACGAGCACTTTTTGGGCCATTGCATCATGGCCAGCGAGCGCCAAAATTGCCAGAGGCAGAATATATTGAACCAGACGGCGCATTGTCTTGCCTTTTTGCTTGATGGGGGAACACTCGGGTCTTGAAAGCGCTTTCATGAATCTATTATAGAAGCCATGTTCTGCATCACTTACTAGGGAAATCCCGTGCAGCCTGCTTTAGCCAGAAACTCTTTTACTGGATTCGCGTGAGATGAGGCGCGGGGCGGGTATGGCCATGCATGGCAGTTTACCGGCCAGTAGTTCAAGTAAGGCATTCGCTGCCAAACACCCCAGCTCATACGCAGGGTGGTGAATGGTGGTCAATGGCGGATTGGCATACACCGAAGAGGGAAGATCGTCAAAGCCAATCAAAGACACATCATCAGGGACACGCAAGCCATGGCGTTTCAGCCCAAGTGCTGCGCCAAAAGCCATTTGGTCATTGCCTGCAAAAATAGCCGTGAAATGCTGCCGCCCCTTCAAGAGGTGATCCACAGTGCGAAGCCCACTGAGTTCGTTGTATTCCCCCTGCACTAGTAATTGGGGGTTAAAGGCAATGCCAGCTTGTTCTAGGGCGTGGCGGTATCCCCGCATACGTTCGGTGGCATCCGGGTGTTCGGGATCACCCGAAATAAACGCGATTTGGCGGTGTCCCTGGTCTATTAAGTGCTGCGTTGCGAGCCTGCCGCCCTCAAAATTATCGAAATTCAAGGAATAAAGCCCTTGCGCCTTGAGCGCACGTCCCGTCACCACCGTGGGGGTTGCTTTGGCGAAATTCGTCAATGTTTGGTCCGAAAGACGCCCCGTCAGCACGATCACACCATCCACACGGCGAGAACGCAACACCTCAAGGCAACGCGACTCGGCCGCTTCATTCCAATGGCCGCTGACAAAAAGCGGGCTATAACCCAGGGGATCAAGCGCGTCTTCGATACCGCGCAGTGCAGTGCCATAAAACGGACTGTCAATGGCTTGCGTGATCACCCCAATACTGAAAGTTCTGCCTCCTGCCAAACCCCGCGCTACCGGATTGGGCACAAAACCAAGTGCCTCAACCGCCTGTGCAACCGCTAATTTTTTGTCCTCGCTGACGATTGCTGTTCCGTTGAGAATTCTTGAAACGGTACTGGGTGATACCTTGGCCAGTTCTGCCACCATTTGTAGGGTGACGATGCCGTCGGCACGTGAAGGCATCAATGGGGGGGGTGTCTCTTTTTTTGTTTTTATTTGCATCAATTGCCCTTAACAGATACTAAATCAAAGTAACACGAATTGTATGCAAATTAGATACGTATTTCAAGCCCAGCAACGGCCAGTACAAAACCGCAGTGTGCGTTCATCCGATGCAAACGGCCACCAGCATCAGCGCCCCAATCAACACGGGCTGGTGGAACATGTAATAACTCAAGCTCCAGCGCCCCAGCATTGCCAGCGGGGCAGCCCGCCCCACGGGTGCAGTGAACCATGCAGGTCGATGCGCCAGCACCCACTGGCCAGCCGCCATGCCCCACCACATCACGCCCAGCCACGGCACGAGTGGCACATAGTCCTCAGTAATCGGCTTGACCGCAATCAGCCCCAGCCAGTTGAGCGCTTTAGAATGCAATAAAGTATTTAAATATGAAGAAAAATCACCCAATGTCACCGTCGTAAGGACATATGCCGCTATGAATTTCAAAGCAATGGCAATTGCGCCCAGCAGCCAAAGCCATTGGCCCCAAGCGGCCGTGAGCCGCACAACAATCAGCATAAGCGCAATGCCATGCAAAATACCAAAGTAAATAAAGCTCTTGGGATACATCACATACGAGCCTGCGCTTACCAAGAGTGCGCAACCCGCCACCATGGCCCAGCGCCGCCAAAAACGCGGCCAGCTCTGGCCCTGCGCCGTAGCCACCGCCTGCCCCATGCCCGCGCACAGCAAAAACAAACTCACAATCAGCGCCCGCTGCCATGTCCACACAGGGTCAGTATAAAAATTTTGCGTGATCCAGCCTTGGTGGTTCAGGTCAAAACAAAAATGAAACACCGTCATCCACAGCATGGCCAGGCCGCGCAGGGCATCGAGTCGGTCAAAGCGGGGGGATGGGAGCATAAAAGGCCAGCAATAGTAAGCTTTACCCAGTCAAAAAATGTTGATTGATATGCTCTAGGTGTGCTTGCGCGGTGGCAAGCCCGTATGCTGGGTAAGCATGCGACCGGGCTGGGCGGCTACGCGCTGGGGGGCGGGGCTGTTTGAACTGCCTCCTGTGCGGCCCTTCACCTTTGTGCCGACCACATTGGAGTTTTTACGCCGTGCGCTGGTGTAGCCGCCGTCGGTGAGCGGCTGGAAGGTGGGGATTAAGTGGTGTTTGCCGTTGCCTATTAAATCGGCTCGGCCCATGCTTTTGAGGGCTTCGCGCAAGAGCGGCCAGTGGTTGGCATCGTGGTAGCGCAAAAATGCTTTGTGCAGGCGCCGGCGCTTGTCGCCGCGCACGATGTCTACGCTCTCGCTATTCCGGGTGACCTTGCGCAGCGGGTTGCGGTTGGTGTGGTACATAGCAGTAGCGGTGGCCATGGGGCTGGGGTAGAAGGTTTGCACTTGGTCGGCTCTGAAACCATTCTTTTTCAGCCAAATCGCCAAATTCATCATGTCTTCGTCGCTGGTGCCCGGGTGGGCGGCTATGAAGTAGGGAATGAGGTATTGCTTTTTACCCGCCTCAGCACTGTATTTTTCAAACATTTGTTTGAATTTGTCGTAGCTGCCTATGCCAGGCTTCATCATCTTAGACAGCGGCCCGCCTTCGGTGTGCTCGGGGGCGATTTTTAGGTATCCGCCTACGTGGTGGGTGACCAGTTCTTTCACGTATTCGGGCGACTGCACGGCCAAGTCGTAGCGCAGGCCGGAGCTGACCAAAATCTTTTTCACGCCCTTGAGTGCGCGGGCACGGCGGTACATTTTGATCAGCGCGCTGTGGTCGGTATTCAAATTGGGGCAAATGCCGGGGTAGACGCAGCTGGGCTTGCGGCAGGCTGATTCGATTTCGGGGCTTTTGCAACCAATGCGGTACATGTTGGCCGTGGGGCCGCCTAAATCGCTGATAACTCCGGTAAAGCCTTTGACGCTGTCGCGAATGGCCTCCACCTCTCTGATCACCGAGTCTTCAGAGCGGCTTTGGATGATGCGGCCTTCGTGTTCGGTGATGCTGCAAAAAGTGCAGCCGCCAAAGCAGCCGCGCATGATGTTGACACTGAAACGGATCATTTCCCACGCGGGGATTTTGGTATCTCCGTCGTGGCTGCCATTGGCATCGGCATAGCTGGGGTGCGGGCTGCGGGCATAGGGCAGGTCAAACACCAAATCCATCTCGGCGGTGTTCAGCGGAATGGGCGGTGGGTTGATCCACACGTCGCGCGCAGTGGTGCCGTCGCCGTGCTTTTGCACCAAGGCACGGGCATTGCCGGGGTTGGTTTCTAGGTGCAACACGCGGTTGGCGTGGGCATACAACACAGGGTCGGCCTTCACCTGCTCGTAGCTGGGCAGGCGAATCACGGATTTGTCACGCGGCGGGGTTTTGAGCTTGTTTTTGGTCAGCAGCGGGTTGGGCACAAAGGTGAGGGGCTTGATGGTGAAGCCGGAGTCGACAGCATCGATCTGCCCGCGCATCGCTGGCGCATCAGCAGTTGGCGCACCCGACTGCACCGACAACACCGCGTCTTCTTTGGCGCAGGTGCCGCCCTGCTCGCGCGCCAAGTCGGCGCTCATCATGTAAGGGTTGACATGCTGCTCGGTGCGGCCTGGGGTGTCAATGTCGCTGGAATCTATTTCAAACCAACCCTCTGCGTTGCTACGCTGTACAAAGGCTGTGCCGCGAATATTGGTCAGCTGCTCAATTGACTCTTTAGCGCCTAGGCGGTGTGCTATTTCTATAATAGCGCGCTCGGCATTGCCATACAGCAGCAAGTCGCATTTACTGTCCACCACAATACTGCGGCGCACCTTGTCTTGCCAATAGTCGTAGTGGGCTATGCGGCGCAGGCTACCTTCAATGCCGCCCAAAATAATTGGCACGTCGCTGTAGGCCTCTTTGCAGCGCTGGGTGTAAACCAAGGCCGCGCGGTCGGGGCGGGCACCGCCTTGGCCGCCGGGGGTGTAGGCATCGTCCGAGCGAATTTTGCGGTCGGCGGTATAGCGGTTAATCATGCTGTCCATGTTGCCAGCCGACACACCGTAAAACAAATTGGGCTTGCCCAGCGCCTTAAAAGGCTCGGCGCTTTGCCAATCGGGCTGGCAAATCAGGCCCACACGGAAACCTTGGTTTTCTAGCACACGGCCCACCACAGCCATGCCAAAGCTGGGGTGGTCTACATAGGCATCGCCGCAGACAATGACGATGTCGCAGCTGTCCCAGCCCAGCGCGTCCATCTCGGCGCGGGTGGTGGGCAAGAATTTGGCCACGCCAAAGCGCACCGCCCAATACTTTTTGTAGCTTGAAAGCGGCTTGGCATCGCGGGGAAACAGCGATACGTCGTTAAAAATGGCGGGGCGTGCGGTCATGTATGCGCCATTTTAAGTGGCGCAGTGGCTCGGTGGTGGGGGCGCACCCCTATTGGGGCTTTAAATTGCAACATAGAGTCCATATTTGACGCTATTGGCGTTTGAGCGTTGTTTTTAGGGGTATGACAGATACTATATTTTACATAGCATACTATGACCGTATGACGGTGACATTGTTGGTTTTTTGCATAATTTTTTGCACTGGCGCATGCCTTGCTTTTGTAAGGGCTCAGGCCGATGCTGCGATTTCAGCTCCGCGGCTGTCCCCCGGCCTGCGGCCTCCTCCTTGATGCCGCTGCGCTGAAGTCGCACCATCGGCCTGAGCCGCCAGAGTGGTAACGATCGACAGCGTCTGGGCGTGCTGACATTTGGGTGTACAAGCCTCAAAAGCCATGCAAGTCAATCAGCACCGCGCTGCTGCACCAGCGCCATGGCAAACACGCCATTGCCTACCGACCAATCAGAATAGTCGTTTTCATGCATAAATATAAACACGTCGCGTGACGATAAGCCGTTGATTTTGTTGATATTTTCGGCAATAGCGGCATACAGCGCCCGCTTCATCGCGTCGCTGCGCCCGCGCCGCAGGGTGATCTCCACCACCACCAGCTGGTCGGAGCGGGCAATGCCGTTGAAGCTGCGGCTAAAGTGAAAATTGGCTGGGTCGTAGGGCTGCACCATATTGAATAACTCGTCTGGCGGCATACCAATGCCCGATACCAGCGCCTCGTGAATCGCGTCCACGATGGCGCTGCGCGTGGCGGGGCTGGTAGATTGGTGAACATAGGTGTTAACAAAGGGCATGGGGAAATCCTTGAAAAAGGTGTTTTTAAAAGAGCTATGGCAAGGGCGCGTGCAAATAAAAGACGTGCTGCAAACAAGCCTAGGAGCACCTATTGTGCAAGTCAGCAGCCAACCAATCAAACGATTTAAACGCTGGTGTAAGTGAATTAAATTCACATAAAATCAACACGCTATGCCCCGCAAACTTCCCCCACTCACCGCCCTACTCGCCTTTGAAGCCGCCGCCCGCCACGGCCGCATGACGCTGGCGGCCAAGGCTCTGCATGTGTCACCCGGCGCGGTAAGCAAGCAGGTAAAGCTGCTGCAAGACTGGCTGGGTGCACCGCTGTTTGAGGGGGCTAAAAATGCGCCCCAGCTTAGCGCACTGGGCACCGCCCTAGCCCCCAAGCTCAGTGCCGCTTTTGATCAAATAGAAGCAGCCGCGCAAAGCGCCAAAGACAACAACGCCCAATCGATCAAAGTGGCCTGCTACAACACCTTTGCAGCCAAATGGCTGCTGCCCCGCATGGCCAACCTAGCAGCAGCCCACCCGCAGATGCAGGTGCAGCTAACCGCCAGCAGCGAGCTAGACAGCCAGCGCCTGTAGGGCCACGACGTGTGCATAGTAGCCGAGCCAGCAGATGGACAAGCGCCCGCAGGCGTGCTGCGCCAAGTGCTGTTTATGGAGCAGCTGGGGCCTGTGCTATCGCCCCAGCTGCTAGCGACTATTTCGCACATACAAACCCAAGCATGGCTAGACCTGCCCCGCCTTCACAGCCAAACCCGCCCCAACGCCTGGGCCACATGGGCGCAGGTAGCTGGCATGCAGCCCACGCTTAAAAATGCGCCAATCACCCCAAACCAGCAAAACTACCAACACTACTACTTCGCCCTCGAAGCCGCCCTGCGCGGCCAAGGCGTGTGCGTAGCGCCCCAGCACTTGGTGGCCGACGACATAGCCAGCGCCCGCCTAGTCGCCCCGCTAGGCTTTGCTCCCTCCGGCCTAGCCTACGTAGCGCTGCTGCAAGCAGATGCCAAGCCCGCGGCGAAAGCCTTTGCTCAGTGGCTGGGTGAGCAGGTTAACTCCTGAATACATAGCGGCATATGACCATATGACTATGACATTGGCAGTATTTTTTATAAAATTAGATTTTTAGACACATGACACTCTAGGATTTCTAAAAATAACGCCTGAGCAGCTCAATCAACAGCGCCGATTGCGCACACGCTATAAATCGTTGAAAATATGTATCTTGATTTAAACGGAGAAAAAGCGATGGGACACATGGAACTGATACGCACGCTGCAGACGCTGCCCACCGATAAGCAGGCTGAGGTGGTAGATTTTGTGGAATTTCTGGCCGCGCGCTTAGCCACGTCAGCCCCTATACCTGCAGCCAGCGATTCAACCGATTGGACTGACGCAAGCTTTTCACAGTTTTCTATGCAACAAGCCCAGCGCAGCCTTGGCCAAGAAACCGTTTCTTACAGCGCTGCCGACCTGAAAGAAAGCTGGCAATGAAGGCGGCAGGCCAAATCGCACTGACTCCGTTTCCCAATACGTATCTATCGCATCCAAAACTGCGTCCTGTTTTACTGATTTGTAAAGCGTCGGTGCGGTATGACGATTGGCTAGTCTGCATGGTGTCCTCGCAATTGCAGCAGTTTGAGCCCGAGCTAGACGAATTCATCCGCACTGATGATTCTGAATACGCAGCAACAGGCTTGAAAGTCTCGAGCGTGCTTCGCGTTACACGCTTGGCCGTTTTGCAGACGGATCTGATGGTTGGTCTTTTAGGTGAAATTTCTCAACCACGATTGAAGACAGTCACCCAGCGTATTGCGCGCTGGATTGAATTTCAAGGCTGAGTTTATTCATATTTTGATAGCGGCATATGACCATATGACGGTGACATTGGCAGTATTTTATGTAAAGTTTAGTTTTAAGACTATTTAGCAGACCGCATACCAGCTACATCGCCGCTAACTCAACCCAAACCCCCTTAAACTCTACAAAACCCACGCTTATCCACTTAAAAATGTCCACCGCCTCCTCCACCGTCTTCAACTTCACTTTCGTCCCTTGGTTTCGCTCAGTGGCGCCGTATATCCATATGCACCGGGGGAAAACCTTTGTGGTGGCGCTGTGCGGGGAGGCTATTGCTGCGGGTAAGCTCACCGCTATTGCGCAGGATTTGGCGCTGATTCAGAGCATGGGGGTGAAGGTGGTGCTGGTGCATGGCTTTCGGCCACAGGTGAATGAGCAGTTGGCGGCTAAGGGGCATACGCCCAAGTATTCGCACGGCGTGCGCATAACCGATGGCGTGGCGCTGGACTGCGCGCAGGAGGCTGCGGGGCAGCTGCGCTACGAGATTGAGGCGGCGTTTAGCCAAGGCCTGCCCAACACGCCCATGGCGGGCTCCACGGTACGGGTGATTAGCGGCAACTATATTACCGCGCGGCCTGTGGGCATAGTAGACGGGGTGGATTTTCAGCACAGCGGGCTGGTGCGCAAGGTGGATTCGGTGGGCATCGTGAAAACGCTGGACATGGGCGCGATGGTGCTGCTCTCGCCCTTTGGGTTTTCGCCCACGGGAGAGGCTTTTAACCTCACTATGGAGGAGGTGGCTACCTCGGTTGCTATCAGTTTGCAAGCGGATAAGCTGATATTTTTAAGCGAAGTAGCAGGTATTTTGAATGACCCTGCCGCGGTGCGCAGCGACGACAACCCGATTGACACCGAGCTGCCATTGGCTGCGGCCGAGAAACTATTGGCCAACCTAGCCAGCCCTACCCAGCCTACCGACACGGCGTTTTATTTGCAGCACTGCGTCAAAGCCTGCAAAGCGGGCGTGGAGCGCAGCCATATTTTGCCCTTTGCGGTAGAAGGGGCGCTGCTGCTAGAGGTGTATGTGCACGACGGCATTGGCACCATGGTGGTGGACGAAAAGCTCGAATCGCTGCGTGAGGCCACCCCCGACGACGTGGGCGGTGTGCTGCAGTTGATTGAGCCTTTTGAGCGCGACGGCACACTGGTCAAGCGCGACCGCACCGAGATTGAGCGCGACATTGCCAGCTACACCATCATTGAACACGACGGCGTGATATTTGGCTGCGCCGCGCTCTATGCCTACCCCGAAGCCAAAACCGCCGAAATGGCCGCCCTGACTGTCAGCCCACAGGTGCAAAGCCAAGGCGACGGTGAGCGGATTTTGAAGCGCGTGGAGCAGCGCGCCAAGGCCATGGGGCTAGAGAGCATATTTGTGTTGACCACGCGCACCATGCATTGGTTTATCAAGCGCGGATTTGCCCAGGTGGACCCTGACTGGCTGCCCGAGGCACGTAAACGCAAATACAACTGGGATCGTAAGAGCCAGGTGTTGGTTAAGAAGCTTTGATTCTGCCTAGGTCTGAGCTTGCTCTGGTTTTGTACGCCCCAGCGCTTGACTTGGACACCTGCGCGGCTGTCCCCCGGCCTCGAGGTCTCCTCCTTTATGCCGCTGCGTTGTCCAAGTCAAGCACTGGGGCAGCGTAGATGACGGGTAAGCGTTGACACCCTACCGTTTCGCTAGCCTGAAAGGTGATGTCTGATCTAGCATTTGACCGCCACCACCTAGCCCGATCATGCCGATGGTGCTACTTCAGCGCAGCGGCATAAAGGAGGAGTCGCCTGCCCTAGGCAGGCACGGGGGACAGCCGCACAGCTGAAGTAGCACCGTCGGCATGATCCCGTACAAAACAAACCACTCAAACCCAGTCCAAGCGCTAAACACTTTAAACTAGCGGTATTGGTTATTTACCGCAATACGCGCATTTCAAGGATTTTTATGGCACGCATGGTTAACTGTATCAAGCTGGGCAAAGAGGCCGAGGGCTTGGATTTTCCGCCCTACCCTGGCGATTTGGGCAAAAAACTCTGGCAACAAGTCAGCAAAGAGGCCTGGGCCGCGTGGATGAAGCAGCAAACCATGCTGGTCAACGAAAACCGCCTGAATTTGGCCGACCAACGCGCCCGCCAATACCTAGCCCGCCAGATGGAAGCGCACTTTTTTGGCGATGGAGCGGACGCCGTGCAAGGCTATGTGCCGCCCACCGCCTGATTTGACACTGCTTCAATCGCACGCGGCCTGCATACTCCTACGCTGAAAGCCCCGTGCAGCAAACCGCCATCGTCGTTGGCGCAGGACTTGCGGGCGCTGCACTGGCGTTTGAGCTGGCGCAGCGGGGCATTACGGTCACGGTGATAGACGGTGCGCAGGCTTACCCGCATCCATCACCACCTGCGGCTTCCAGCACGCCAGTGGCGCTGATGGCACCGCTGGTGGCCAAACAAGACACGCCCGCCACACGCCTTACCGAGCTTGGCATAGCCTGCACCACAGCGCATGCGCAGCGCTTGCTACCAACGGGTCAAGACTGGCAGCCTTCGGGCGCACTCAAGCTGCACACCCGCCACGGGCCTGCCTTGCAGTGGCAGGACACGGCGGCTTGGGTGAAACCTGCGGCTTTGGTAGCGGCTTGGCTGCGCACCAAAGGCATTGCGCAGGTGTCGGCCAACGTGGCTTGTGTGGCGCGGATTGGTGGCGAATTGGCCAAATGGGCTGCCCTAAGCGCCAACAGTGAAGTCATCGCCAGCGCCGACTGCCTGATTTTGGCCAATGCCCACGGCGCAATTGAATTGGCCGCGCCGTACCAACGCCTCACCGTTGACGCGGTGGCGGGCCAAGTGCTGTTTGGCGCTTGGGATACTGCTTGGCAAGAGGCGTTTGCACTGCATATTGCGCAGCACCCCAGCGCCGTCCAGCGGGCTTTTCCACTCAATGGCTCAGGCCACTTCATACCCAATGTGCCCACGCCCCAAGGCCCGATGTGGCTAAGCGGCTCTACCTATGAGCACGGCCTTAGCAGCGCGGTGTGCACTGAGGAAGGCAAAACCGCCAACACTGAACGCCTAGCCGCCCTGTTGCCCAGCGCCGCCAACCAGATAGCTGCGCAAGAGCGCACGGGTGCGCTGCACACTTGGGCGGGCATGCGCTGCACCACACACGACCGCATGCCTATAGTGGGCGCACTAGACACCGCACATGCCTGTGGCCTGCATATTTGCACAGCCATGGGCTCGCGCGGCCTGAGCTTGGCGGCCATTTGTGCGCAGGCTTTGGTAGCCGACCTGTTGGGCACGCCCAACCCGTTGCCGCAGGATTTGCGCCAAGCGATGGATGTGGCGCGTTTTGTTTGAGCGATCGGTTTTTTCTGGGCATTTGTAGCGTCTGTTGTGGCGCTTTCTCGGGGATTGAATTTAGCTCGCTGTTTTGCGCGCCCGATCAGCGTTTTGGCTCTCCCGCCGCTCCCTCATGGCGGGCATACCGCAAATCGGTCGGACGGGAGAGCCAAAACGCTGATCGGGCTATGCTCGCATTGAGGTTTAATACCGGAGACACGTTGCTCTTAGAGTGTTAAATACTATATAAAACGTAGCGTAGTATGACCATATGACCGTGACATTGCCACTATTTTTCATGAAAATTGAAAATCTACGCGCGAAATATAACTCCAGCGTGCTCTTACCTCTGAAGCTGAGCAGTTTTCAACCGTTCCCAGCTAAAACCTCTCCCTGCGGCTAAGCGAGCGCTGTGCCAATGCGCAAACAATCAGCAACTGTCTTAAAAGTCAAGCGATTTCAGGCAAACCATGCTTAGCAAAGCTAAACGGTTTACTGTCCCGCACCATCGCATTGAGAATGATTAATAGCTTTCTCATACAAGCGACCAATGCCAGCTTCTTGGGCTTACCTGCGGCCAGTAACCGCGCATAAAATACTTTGAGCACCGGATTGTGCTTGGTGCCCACCAAGGCTGCCATGTAGAGCGAAGCACGCACGCTGGCGCGCCCGCCGTAAATAGTGCGCTTGCCCCGCATGCGGCCAGAATCATGGTTCATGGGGGCTACCCCAACTAGCGCACTGATACACCTGCGCGAGAGCTTGCCCAACTCGGGCAACTCAGAGACCAGTGTTGTCGCCGTGCGCAAACCCACCCCTTTGACCGTGCATAGCTGGTCGGTCAGCGCCTGGTAGTTACTTTGTACCAGCTTGGCCATCTCCTGCTCCACATGGCGAATTTGGGTGCCAATGGCTTTGATCATCGCGCGGATACTCTTTTTGGCGGTGGCAATGCCAGTGTTGAGGTGGTTAGTCTCAGCCACCTGCATTTGCACCAGTTGCCTGCGCCGCACCACCAAGGCCCGCAAAGCCAACTGCTTGGCACTGGGCAAAGCCCCTGTGTAGCGTGCCAAATCATCACCCAGCGCCAATACACTGGCCATATGCGCCAACCCTTGGGCATCGATCCTGTCGGTCTTGGCCAGTCGCCCCATAGCCCGTGCAAAGTCACGGGCTTGTCTGGGCGGCACAATACCGACTGCAAGGCCAGCCGTTTGCAGGTAAAGCGCACATTCAAACTCGTAGCCTCCTGTCGATTCGAGTATTACAAGCCCCACCACGCGCTTGAACCCGGTTAAGGCTTTGAGCAAGGCTGCGTGGCCTGTTGCATCGTTGCTGAAACTGAGCACTTTGTCTTGTGCTCCCATGGCCAACTCTAGGGTGGCTTTGCTGACATCAATGCCAGCGTAGATCGGTTGCGAATCACTCATAATTGCCCTTTCTTGTCTATGTGAACTAGAAGCTCGGACAACTGTTCGGGCTTGTTATGAATGAAATCCGCCTTGCGCCCCATGCTGATCCACGGGCTAGAACCCAAGAAACGAACGGGCTGCAAGGCGGCTTCCAACCGGCGCGCCGTGAGGCTGGGCTGCTGGGGATGGACGCTACGCGCCCACCCCCAGCAGCCCAGCCTCACGGCAGTATGTACTGTGACAGTATTGGTGAAAATGTCCATGGGATTGAAGATACAAGAATGTTCATCTGTTTGAGCCCGCAGGGCGAGTTATGAACATTCCCCCCATTTGCTCAAAAAAACAAGCTTCCCCGAAGGGGCCAGCGATCCGTTTGCGCATTGGCACAGCGCTCGCTTGGCCGCAGCAGTGACCAACTTTGCCCGAACCCTTCGACAAGCTCAAGGCGAATGCAAAGCGTTTAAGCGCATCACCAAAAGTAATAAAGCCTAGGCGACAATAGCGCTATGGGCATTGCACACTACATCAAAGAAATTGGCCGAGGCAAAGACGGCGCTCGGTCGCTTAGCCGCGAACAAGCGGCCGACTTAATGGGGCAAGTGCTAGACGGCGCGGTGTCTGACCTTGAAATTGGCGGTTTTTGCCTGTCCATGCGCATCAAAGGCGAAACACCCGACGAAATGGCGGGTTTTTTAGATGCCGCCCATGCGCGGCTGCACAAAGTCCATTTTGACTGCCCTGTGGTTGTTTTGCCCAGCTACAACGGGGCTCGCAAGCTGCCCGTGCTCACGCCGCTGCTGGCAGCGCTGCTGGCCAGAGAAGGCGCTAAAAATGGCTTTGC
>JANOYR010000049.1:0-8493 GCA_031428975.1 Polaromonas sp.
CCAGCACCGTGGCAATGGTGCCGGCCACAAACGAGCCGATGGCTGCGGTGGCCAGCGCCGCACCGGCGCGGCCGTTTTTGGCCATCTTGTTGCCCTCCAGCGCGGTCACCATCGAGCCCGCTTCACCCGGTGTGTTGAGCAATATCGAGGTGGTGGAACCGCCGTACATCGCGCCATAGTAAATGCCAGAGAAAAAAATCATCGACGCGGTAACCTCTACCTTCGTCGTGATGGGCAGCAGCATGGCCACTGCCACCGCTGGACCAATACCCGGCAGCACGCCTACCGCAGTGCCAATCGTGCAACCCATGAGCGCCCATAACAGGTTCATGGGAGTGATGGCGGTTGCAAAACCGCCCATCAGTTGGTTGAAAATGTCTAACATAGCGTCCTTGGCCTACAGCCACCCTGTGTTGGTTAATCCGGGTAAATTGATGGCCAATAATTTGCCAAACATCCAATACACCGGTGCTGCAATTGCCGCTCCGACCAGCGTATCGCGCAGCCAAGCACGCAACCCAAAGTTGGTTTTGCCTTGTGAGACATGAAAACCACGCACGGCCAACACAAAACAAAGTGTGCAACTTAAGATAAAGCCGATCGTGGTGATCAGCATGGCATTGAGCAAAATTCCAGCGCTCACCCAAGCAAAAGCGTGCCAGTCGCCATGGGCAGCACCATCGGGTTCGTCGCGGTGGGCCCAGCCGCCGCGCTGGGCTTGCCAAATCAAGCCAAACCCACAAGCGCCCAAGACGCAGGCAACCACCCATGGAAAAAAGTTCGGACCTACGCCCGAGTAGCCAGCGTCTGAGGAAATTGCAGTGGCACCAATGGCCAAAGCGATGCCAACCAAGACGCAACCTGCGCCAATGGCTGTTTCTAGCGTCTTGGTTTGCATAAGGCTTAACCCAACATGCCAGACAAGTACATGGTGGCGCGCAAGCTGGCAAACTCATAGTCGACAAAATCGTCAAATTGCTTGCCAGTCAAAAGTGCGGGAGTCCAAGCATTTTTTTCTAGTGATGCTTGCCAATCTTTGGTTTTGGTGGCGCTGACCACCAAGTCCGTGAGGGCTTTGCGTTGCTCAGCGCTGATTCCTGCTGCGCCATACACGCCGCGCCAATTGCCCAAAATCACGTCGTAACCCTGCTCTTTCATAGTGGGAACATCGATGCCTTTGAGGCGTTTGTCTGATGTTACGCCAATGGGTTTCATTTTGTCTGTTTTAATGTATTCGGCAAACTCGCTGTAGCCGCTGCCGCCCACGGTGACGTTGCCGCCCAAAATAGCTGCAGTGGCCTCGCCGCCGCCCCTGAACGCGACATAATTTACCTTCTTAGGATCGACACCCACTGAGCGTGCCAGCATGCAAGCTGCAATGTGCTCTGTAGAGCCGCGTGAACCACCGCCCCATTTGACGCTGCCTGGGTCTTTCTTCATTTGCGCAACCACGTCTTTCATGGTTTTGTAAGGCGAATTCGCAGGCAGAACAAATACATTGAATTCGCTGGTCAAGCGTGCAATCGGGGTCACTTTGTCTAGGCCAACAGGAGGTTTTGCGGTAATGATTCCGCCCAACATCACTGCGCCCATCACCATCAGGGAGTTGGCATCGCCTTTGGCGGCATTGGCAAATTGCGCCAAGCCGATGGCGCCTGCTGCGCCGCCTTTGTTTTCGTATTGCACCGAGTCGGCCAGCTTGCCATCGCTGAGCGCCTTGCCTAGGGCACGGCCCGTGCTGTCCCAACCGCCACCGGGGTTGGCTGGGATCATCATTTTGAGGTTGGCTGCAGCATGTGCAGAAAGGGGCAATGCCCCAGCAGCGGCCAAAGCGGCCATAGACTTGAGGAAGGTATCGCGACGCATCATAGACTCCTATTGCGAGGTTGAGAGTACAAAAAATAAACCAGAAACGCTATGATGCGCTTCCTAGCTGTCAATAAGCTGTTTATTTACCTAGGGAAAATACTAGGCATTGGGCGTGTGAACATTCTCCTTGTTGAAGACAACCCCGACATGCAGCTGGCTTTGTCCCGCGCTTTGGCGCGCAAAGGCATGCGGGTACGCGTGTGCGCAGACGGAGGCGCAGCGCTTGCCATGTGGCGCGAGATGCAGCCCGATTTGGTGCTGCTAGATTTGAGTTTGCCCAACATGGATGGCCTGCAGGTGCTTGGGCAGGCACGGCAATCTGGACTGAAGACCCCCGTGTTGATCTTGACTGCCCGGGGTACGGTGGGCGACAAAATTGTGGGGCTCAATGCGGGGGCCGATGATTATTTGCCCAAGCCATTTGATTTGGATGAGCTAGAAGCCAGAATGCGCGCCTTGGTCAGGGCGGCTGGGCGCAGGGCAGACTATTTGTACACCGATGCAAACGACGAACAAAGGTCGCGGTCACGCCAGATTGGGCAGTTGCGACTGGATGTGGACAGCGGCATCTTTTATTTGGCGGATCAGCCGCTTGAGCTGAGCAGCCGCGAATTGGCCATGCTGACTGCTTTGGCTGAGCGCTTGGGCAAGGCCGTGCCCAAAGAAAAGCTGTTTGAGCGCATTTACCCAGGAGCCCAAGATGTACAAATGGAGGCGGTGGAGGTGCTGGCTTACCGCCTGCGTAAAAAATTGGTTGGGGCTGGCCTGCGTTTGGTGACTTTGCGAGGATTGGGGTATTTGCTGCAAACGCAAAGTACGGCTGCAAATGGCTGAGCGCATGCAAAATCGCCTTTCACTGCGCAGGTATTTGCTCTTGGGCATTTTGATTCCCGTGATTTGCTTTGTGCTGATCGACAGTTTTATTCTGTACAGGCAGACCCTTTCTGGCATCAACACGGCTTACGACCGCACGTTGTTGGCATCTGCCAAGTCAATTGGTGAGCAATTGGATGTGGCGGGCGAGGGTGCTTTGGCGAAGTTGACGGTTCGGGTGCCTTACGCTGCACTAGAGGCTTTTGAGGCAGATAATCGCAGCCGCATGTTTTACCGCGTCACAGGTTTTTCGGGTGAGCTGGTATCGGGCTTTGACGACATACCTGACTGGCGTGGGAAAATCGCTGACAAACCTCCCTATGCGGCTTTGGTCGATTTTTACGATGACAACGTGCGCGGTCAAGCAGTGCGGGTAGCCGTGCTTTTACAACCTGTGGCTGGCATGCAGGGGCAGGGCGTGGCAGTCATCCAAGTGGCTGAAACACTGGAGCTGCGCGAGAGCCTAACCCGCGAGATCATGCTGGCCACACTGTGGCGGCAGATGGTGCTGGCTCTGGTGATTGCGGGTGTGGTGGTGTGGGTGGTTGAGCGTGCTGTACAACCCGTGCGCCGCATCAGTGCGGAAATAGCGGCCCGTGCAGAGGGTGATTTGGCTGCGATTGATACGTCGCAAGCACCGCGCGAGCTGCTTCCCCTTTTGCGCGCTAACAACCAGCTGATGGAACGATTGGTACAGGTGCTGGCACATCAAAAGCGTTTTGTACGCGATGCCGCCCATCAGCTACGCACGCCATTGGCGGTGCTGAAAGTACAAAACCAAAGTGCGCTGCGCGGCGACATGCCTGCGAAGCAGGCTATGCAGGAAATGGCCTTGACCTTGAGCCGAGCAACGGCGCTTACCAACCAAATGCTGTCTTTGGCAAAAGTGCAACAGCTGCGCCACCAAAAAGAAGCCGAAATGAGCGCTTGGGACACCATCGTGCGTGAGCTGGCGCTTGAATTTGCTCCCTTGATCGCCGATAAAAACATCGATTTTGGCGTGGAAACTACGCCACTCGCGATCAAGGCGCATGACTGGATGCTGCGCGAGCTCACCCGAAATCTCCTGCACAACGCCATCAAACATACACCAGAGGGCGGCATTTTGAATGTTCGCTTGCGCACACAAGGTCATGCGGGGGTTTTGTGTGTGGCTGACAGCGGCCCGGGTATCGGGCAAGAGTTGCGTTCGCGTCTTTTTCAGCCCTTTTCTAAAGCGGCAGCGGCAACAGGTGCTGCCAATGATGATTCAGGCACTGGGCTGGGTTTGGCGATTTGCTACGACATCACCCAAGCCTTGGGTGGCTGCATTGCACTGGACAACCGGATTGACAACGCCCGCGTGGTGGGGATGGATGCCATCGTCAGTTTTCCGCTTTGAGCATGCCGCGCATTATGTGCGCAAATCCAGCACCCGTTTGGCTTTTCCCACACTGCGCTCCACCCCTCCTTCGGCGCGTAGCGCAATGGTGGCGCTGCTTCCTATGAAAGTTTTGATAGCAAGCGCCAAGGCCTGCGAGGCAGCGCGTGCCTCGGGCGCATGGGGTGCCAAACCCGGCCTTGTTTCCACCGCGACCGTCAGCACATCCATCGGGCCGTCTTTGCTCAAAATGCATTGGTAATGCGGCGCGAGGGCGCTTTGCTGCAAAATCAGCTCTTCAATTTGGGTGGGGAACACGTTCACCCCGCGCACAATCATCATGTCGTCACTGCGGCCTGTGATTTTTTCCATGCGCCGCATGCTGCGTGCTGTGCCGGGTAACAGGCGGGTGAGGTCGCGCGTGCGGTAGCGGATGATGGGCAATGCCTCTTTGGTCAGACTGGTAAACACCAGTTCGCCCATTTGGCCGTCCTCCAGCACCGCGCCCGTGTCGGGGTCGATGATTTCGGGGTAAAAATGGTCCTCCCAAATGGTCGGGCCGTCTTGCGTTTCGGCGCATTCGCTGGCCACGCCCGGGCCTATGACTTCGCTCAAACCATAAATATCCACGGCTTTGATGTTCATGCGCTGCTCAATGGCGCGGCGCATGTCATTGGTCCATGGCTCTGCACCAAAAATCCCAATCCGCAAACTGGTGCTGCGCGGGTCAATGCCTTGTTTTTCCAATTCATCGGCAATGGCCAGCATGTAGCTGGGCGTTACCATGATGATCGTTGGCTGAAAGTCCATGATCAGCTGCACTTGCCGCTCTGTTTGCCCACCGCCAAAAGGCACGACAGTGAGCCCTAACTTTTCAGCGCCGTAATGCGCCCCCAGTCCCCCCGTGAACAGCCCATAGCCATAGCTCACATGCACCATGTCACCCCGCCGCGCCCCGGCGGCGCGGATGCTGCGCGCCACCAATTGCGCCCACATGTCGATGTCGTTTTGCGTATAACCCACCACCGTGGGCTTGCCCGTGGTGCCGCTCGATGCGTGGATACGCACACAGTCCTCGCGCGGCACGGCAAACATGCCAAAAGGGTAGCTGGCCCGCAGATCGGCCTTGGTGGTGAAGGGGAATTTGGCTAAATCTTGCAAACTGGCGCAGTCATCGGGGTGCACACCCGCTGCGTCAAACTTGGCTTTGTAAACAGGGGAGTTTGCGTAGGCGTGGGCAAGGGTGGCTTTGAGCCGCTTGAGCTGCAAGGCGCGTAACTCGTGCTGGCTGGCTTTTTCTATGGGTTCTAGATTTAGCATGGCTTTACTTTCAATGATGTTGTGTGCAGCGGCTATGGATACTGAACTGCCGGACGCAGAGGACGCAAAGGTTACGCAGAGGACGCAAAAGGAATACCAAAAAATGAGGTGATGGAATTTCTATTGATTAAAACAATATGTTCAATAAAAATTTGTATAAAAATATTCCTACATTGATAGCAATAAATGACGATTCAACGCTGACATTGGGCTAAATATCATATATTTTCATTCTGGCTGTTCTTTTGCGTCTTCTGCGTAACCTTTGCGTCCTCTGCGTCCGGAAGTTCAGCAGTCCGATTTCAAGTCTCAAACAGCCACAATCTCCCCGCCAATCTGCGCCGACTTGCCGCGAAACATCGCCACAACCTCGCCATGCTGGTTACTCACCCGCATGTCGTATATGCCGTGCCGCCCTGTCAACGTTTGCTCAAGGCCTTCGCAGGTCAACATATCGCCTAAATGCACAGGCTTTAAAAATTCGATGCTGCAGCCCGCCGCCACCGTCACTTTGTTGTGCGAATTGCAGGCAAAGGCAAAGGTGGTGTCGGCCAGTGTGAAGATGAAGCCGCCGTGGCAGATTTGATGGCCGTTAAGGTGCAGGGCTTTCACTTCCATGCGCAAAACCGCGCGCCCCGGTTCGCAGGCCAGCAGCTGCATGCCCATGGTGTCTTTGCTGGCGGTGTCCACGGCAAACATGGTTTGCCCCACGACTTGGGCTAACGCAAAGGCATCCATTACGCGCCTTTGAACACCGCAGGGCGTTTTTCTTTGAAAGCCATCACGCCTTCTATGTAGTCGTCGGTGGTGCCTAGGGCGGATTGCTGGTCGCGCTCGGCATCAAGCTGTTGGTCGAGTGTGCGGGTGTGGGCATTGCGCAGCAGGTGGCGTGTGGCTACCAGTGCTTTGGTGGGCATGTTAGCTAGCTTGTCTGCTAGCTTAAGTGAAGCGTCTAGTGCGTCGTCAGCCACTTCCCAAATCATGCCAAATTCTTTGGCCTGCGCTGCGCCCAGCTTGTCGCCCATAAAAGCCAAGGCCATGGCGCGTGCCAGGCCTAAGCGCTGCGACAAAAACCAGGTGCCGCCTGCGTCGGGCACCAGGCCAATTTTGCTAAAAGCTTGAATAAAGCTGGCGTTTGGCGCAGCAATGGCGATGTCGCAAGCCATCACCAGCGACGCGCCAGCGCCTGCGGCTACACCGTTGACCGCGCAAACGGTGGGCATGCGCAGGTTGGTGATGCGCCGCGCTGTGGGGTTAAAGGCTTGGTCAATCACCGGGCCTGGGTCGGCGCGTTGTTTGAGATCGGGTCCGGGTGCAAAGTCAAATTCAGCCAAATCAGCGCCTGCGCAAAAGCCGCGCCCAGCGCCAGTGATGACCAATGCACGCACCACGGGATTGGTCTCGGCTTTGTCCAAAGCCTGTCCCAGCTCGCGGTGCATTTGGCGGGTGAAGCTGTTCAGCGCAGCGGGTCGGTTGAGCGTGACAAGGGCGACAGCGCCGCGCTCTTCGTATAAAACGGTGGTCTCAGACATGGTTTTGAATCTCCTGACCTGCAATTTACCACTGTTTTAGTTAGCCGACTAACTGGACGGCTAATTCTTTATGTGGTGGTGTGCAGCCAAGCAGGCGGTAAAATCCACACCCAGAGCCAAATGGCACGCAACACAGCACACGCAGAGAAAGAAAAGTTCATATGGGCGCACAATGGAAAGCAAAAGGCAAAGAATTAGCGGCCAACGCCCGAGGCAAGCTGTTTGGCCGTTTGGCCAAAGACATCATGGTGGCCGCACGCAACGGGGCCGATCCTGCCTCGAACTCTAAGCTGCGTTTGGTGGTGGAGCAGGCGCGCAAAGTGTCGATGCCCAAAGAAACCCTAGACCGTGCGATTAAAAAAGGCGCGGGCCTTACGGGTGAAGTGGTGCATTTTGAACATGTGATTTACGAAGGTTTTGCGCCCCACCAAGTCGCCCTGATGGTCGAATGCCTCACAGATAACGTGAATCGCACCGCGCCCGAGATGCGCGTGCTGTTTCGCAAAGGGCAGCTGGGCACTTCCGGCTCAGTGGCTTGGGATTTTGACCACGTTGGCATGATTGAAGCAGAACCAACCGCTGCGGGCGCTGATGCTGAATTAGCTGCTATTGAAGCAGGAGCGCAAGATTTTGAAGCAGTAGAAATAGGTGAAGATGAGGATGTCAAAGAAGGCACCAGCACCTTCATTACCGACCCCGCCGATCTAGACTTGGTCAGCCGCGCCCTGCCAACCCATGGTTTTACGGTGCTGTCGGCTAAGCTGGGCTACAAAGCCAAAAACCCAGTGAGCTTGGCAGGCCTCTCGGCTGCCCAGCAAGAAGAAGTGGAGGCGTTTTTAGCCGCCATTGATGGCAATGACGATGTACAAAACGTCTACGCTGCGCTCAAAGCCTAAATTGGCAGTTTATTCAGTCCCCAATCCACCACCCCTGCATACGCAATATTTAACCCACACCAACTGGCAAACCATGGAATACCAAAACATTACTACCCGCACCGAAGGCAAAGCCGCCATCATCACTCTGAACCGCCCAAAGCAGCTCAATGCCCTTAATGGCGAGCTGATGGACGAGCTAGGCGCTGCGCTCAAGGGCTTTGATGCCGACGAAAGCATTGGCTGCATGATTATTACGGGCAGCGAAAAAGCCTTTGCCGCAGGCGCAGACATTGGCGCTATGGCGCAATACACCTTCGCCGATGTCTACAAGGGTGATTACATCACCCGTAACTGGGAAACCATTCGCAGCATCCGCAAACCGGTGATTGCTGCGGTGGCAGGCTTTGCGCTGGGCGGTGGCTGCGAGTTGGCCATGATGTGTGACTTTATTATTGCCGCCGACAATGCCAAGTTTGGCCAACCCGAGATCAAGCTAGGCGTGATACCCGGCGCGGGTGGCACACAACGCCTGCCACGCGCCGTGGGCAAGGCCAAAGCCATGGATTTAGCCTTGACTGGCCGCATGATGGATGCCGCAGAGGCCGAACGTGCGGGTCTGGTCAGCCGCGTGGTGCCGCTGGACAAACTCATGGAAGAGGCG
>JANOYR010000050.1:0-10427 GCA_031428975.1 Polaromonas sp.
GGCCCTAGCGGCCTGCTACATGGGGCGTTGCCCCATGCCCCAATAGCCGATCTTTGCCAGTCTGATGCGCTGTACACTCTCACAGTTGTGACATTTCTACTTTGGGCTGAGGTGTGACATTTCTACTTTGCACTGACAACACAAGTATAAGAAGACATGGGGCATCCCCAAACTTGCTACACAGACACCAGACTCTTGCCACAAGGGTCTCTATGGTCACCGCCACCGAGCTTGCGCCACACTTAGGCGCATGGCTTAAGGGGCATCACAAAAAGATATTTGCAGTTGGGCTAGCTTGGCCCCCCCCAAATCGGGCTCGTCCAACAAACGGTTAGATCGTGGCTTCGCACGATCTAACCTTAATCGTTAGGCTTATTTGTGCCGAAAGAGCAGATAAAAAGTCTTGGTACCCCAGCAAGCCTTTAAAGTGAGATGCAATGAGGCGAGATTCGCCTACGGTTGATTTAATTACGACCATTTCCTGTATTGCTGAAAGCTTTCTTTGTGAAATATTCGTGATTGACTGGTAAGGGATGTTTAATTGACCACCAAACATTGATGCCTTTGGTAAATTTGCATGGGTTGCGTATAGCTCAACTTTCTTAGGGTGACGCAAGCTGGTAAATGCCATGAAAATGGTAGCCAATGCTGCAAAGGCACATAAAATTGTCATACCCCAGTAAAACAAAGTTGCATCATTGGGCGTGAGCGTAACTATACGGAATAGGCGTAAGCCTTTGTGGTTGCCTGAGGCAATGGATGCTAAAAGAAAAGGTAAAGCACTTACGATAATTACCATAACAATAAGTTGTGTTTTAGAAATGCTGTAATTGAACTCTTGCGCTGTATTGGACATGCTTTCTCCTGTAAGCCTAACGTAATATCTGCCGTAAAACCTGCAAAATAATCTGGCGACTGCGGTGTACATTCATTTCTAGAAACCTTTGAAAGCGGCTTGGGTATTGGTTTTTAGGTAATTAACTGGTTAAATATACAGTTATAATTGCTCCCATGAAACCCCGCAAGCCTGTTTTGCTATCTGTATGCTTAATTGACCAAGTCAAGGCGCATATTCATTGTCTCCACTATAGCCTAAGCACTGAAAAAATCTACCTCAGTGACCGAAATAGTTCCTTCGTTGGCCTGATTTGCTCCATCCGTGGGGAAATGCGGTTTTGTGAAATTTCAAGCCCATTTTTAAATAACCCATCATGTTAGGTTAATAATCTACAATGTCAACTATTTGTGTCAACAATAGCCGCCTTCGCTGCTCACTGTAGCTAGCAACCCTAAACGGCAGGAGCTTGCGTTGGCATTGTTGGATGTGCAGCAGCATTTAACTGCGCTGCGCGATTTTTGGAAGGAATACCATGGCTGATACCATTTACCCTGATTGGGTGGAGCGCGAGCTTAGCCGCGTTGACGGGCTTAAGGCGCAAAGCGCTGGCGCGGTAGCGCAGCAGCACCGCCATGCGCTAGCAGCGCATTTTGACGGGGTGCGCGGGCGGATTATGCTGGCGCTGGACAATGGGGCGGAGTTTTCGTTTCCGCCTGCATTGGCCATGGGCTTGGCGGACGCCACGCCCGCGCAGTTGGCAGATATCGTGCTCTCGCCGCTGGGCACTGGGCTGCATTGGCCGCAGTTGGACGTGGATTTAACGGTGGATGGGTTGCAGCACGGCGTGTTTGGCAGCCGCGCTTGGATGCGCAGCCATGCGGCGCGGGCGGGGGCGGTGCGTTCGCCTGCCAAGGCCAGTGCTGCGCGGGCCAATGGCGCTAAGGGTGGGCGGCCGCGCAAAGTGCAGCTTGCGCTGTGATTGGCGCTTTTTCCGATACGGAAATGCCAGCGTCAAAAGGTCAAAGTTCGCTATTTAATAGTGAGCGTATTCGCAGTGCTAAGCTCTAGCCGCTCTGCCAGCCAAAGCTTGATCACCGACTGCCGTGTTACCCCCAATTTGCTGGCTTGGCGGTCTAGGGCTTGTACCATCCATGTTGGAAAATCAACATTCACGCGTTTTTGCTGTTGCAGAGTGCGCTTGGCGGTTGAAAAATCCAAGGACGCAGTGATGTCAACGCCTTCGTCAAATTGCTGGTCAAATGCTTTAGCTTTCATAAAGTGCTACCTCTTCTTTGCGTGCGCGGCGCACAGAAATCAAACGGATATTGGTTGCTCGGTAAGTGATAACTGCTGACCAATGCCGTGCATCGATTCGCCCAATCACTAGAAATCGCGGCTCGTCCTCAGTCTTTGCTGCAATTTCTAGTAGCAGCGGGTCGTTCCAAAGACGCTGCGCCGTTACGAAATCAACACCATGCTTTTCGCGGTTGGTTTCACTTTTGGCAGCATCAAACTCGAATGTATGCATGGTATATAAAGTATACCGTAATTGGCATGCGTTGGCTCTTTAAATCAGGCGCTAGACTCTGGCTATGGACATTTCTATTGCGCTTATCCTCGGTATTGTCAATATAGTGCTAATTATTTGGATTTTAGTGCTGATGTCAGCGTCAAAAGGTCAAAGTACGCTATTTAATAGTGAGCAAATTGCGCAGCACGAGGAGCGCAAGCGGGAACTGCTGGCCAGTGTGGGGGCTAGCGCAGAGCGGCTGGAGCGCGAGCTGCGCACGCAAATCACCGAATCGGAGCGGGGCGGGCGCTCTGAGATGGCGCAGTCGCTGGGCACCATTCAAACCCAGCTGACGCAGAGCCTCACCGCTTTTCAGGGCAACCTGACGCAGCAGCTGGCGCACATATCCGAGAGCAATGCGCGGCGCATGGGCGAGGTGCGTGACACGCTGAATGTGCAGCTGGCGCAGCTGCAAGCCAGCAACACGGCTAAGCTGGATGAAATGCGCCAAACGGTGGATGAAAAGCTGCAATCCACCCTGCAAACACGGCTGGGCGAGAGTTTTAAACAAGTGGCCGACCGCCTAGAGCAGGTGCACAAGGGCTTGGGCGAGATGCAAACGCTGGCCCAAGGCGTGGGCGATTTGAAGCACCTGCTGACCAATGTGAAAACGCGCGGTATGTTTGGCGAGGCGCAGCTGGGTGCGCTGCTGGAGCAAATATTTTCGCCCGAGCAATACAGCGCACAAATTGCCACCATTCCGGGCAGCAAAAACATGGTGGACTACGCCGTGCGCCTGCCTGGCAAAAGCGATGACGGTGCGCCGCTGTGGCTGCCGATTGACGCGAAGTTTCCCAACGAAGACTACGAGCGCCTGCTAGACGCGCAAGAGCGCGCCGACGTGTTGGGCGCTGAGGTAGCGGCCAAAGCGCTGGAGCAGCGCATTCGCCTAGAGGCAAAATCGATAGCAGACAAATACGTGGAGCCGCCCCACACCACCGATTTTGCGATACTCTTTTTACCATCCGAAGGCCTGTATGCCGAAGTGCTGCGCCGCCCTGGGCTGATGGACCATTTGCAGCGCGACTACCGCGTGACGCTGGCGGGCCCCACCACGCTGCTGGCCATGCTCAACTCGTTGCAAATGGGCTTTAGAACGCTGGCGCTAGAAAAGCGCAGCTCCGAGGTCTGGCAGGTGCTGGGCGCGGTAAAAACCGAGTTTGGCAAGTTTGGCGATGTGCTGACCAAGATACGTGCGCAAACGCAAACGGTGCTGACCACGCTTGACCAAGCGCAGACCCGCAGCAATGTGATGAACCGTGCGCTAAAAGCAGTTGAGGCGCTGCCCGACGCGCAAACGCAGGCGCTGCTGCCGCCATCGAAAGAAGCCGATGAAGGCTAGATCGCATGAATAACTCTCTGTCGCGCCCCCTGCTGCGCCTGATTGCGGGGCATATTTGCTTGCACGCGGCCATGGCGGGCATGCGCATGGCTGCGCCGCTGTGGGCCCTGAAGGCGGGGCACAGCGCGGCTGCAGTGGGGGTATTGCTGGCTTTGTTTGCGCTGTGTCAGGTGTTTTTAGCGCTGCCTGCGGGCCGCTATGTGGATCGCCATGGGCTGAAAAAACCTGTGCGCATGGCTATTGCGGTGGCCTGTGTGGGCGCGTTGGCCGCGGCGGCTTACCCGCATTTTGCGGTGTTGTGCGTGGCGGCGCTGTGCACGGGCGGCGCTACGGGCGTGGCATCTATTGCGCTGCAGCGCCATGTGGGCCGCGCCGCCAGCAGCGCCACCGAGCGCAAGCAGGTGTTCAGTTGGCTGGCCATTGGGCCTGCGCTGTCGAATTTTATTGGGCCGTTTTCAGCGGGGCTGCTGATTGACTTTGCAGGCTTTCAGTGGGCATTTTTGTTGATGGCGGTGTTGCCCATTGCCAGTTGGTTTTGGATGCGTACCACCACAGAGCTGCCTCCCGTTGAGCCGCTTGCCGATGCCGCCAAGCAAAGCGCATGGGATCTGCTGCGCGATCCGATGTTTCGCCGCCTGATGATGGTGAACTGGTTTTTGTCGTCTTGCTGGGATGTGCACACCTTTGTAGTGCCCATCTTGGGCCACGAGCGGGGCTACAGCGCCTCGGTGATTGGCACAATTTTGGGCGCGTTTGCCATGGCAGCGGCAGCAGTTCGCGTGGTGATGCCCCTGCTGGCGCACAGCCTGCGCGAATGGGCGGTGATTACCGTGGCCATGGTGATGACCGCCATGCTGTTTTCGGTGTATCCGCTCATGCCCACCGCGCTGTCGATGGGCGTGGTGTCGGTGTTTTTGGGTTTTAGCTTGGGCAGCGTGCAGCCCATGATCATGAGCACCCTGCACAACATCACCCCCGAGCACCGCCACGGCGAGGCGCTGGGTTTGCGATTGATGGCCATCAATGGCTCCAGCGTGCTCATGCCCATGCTGTTTGGCGCAGCGGGGGCGGTGGTGGGCGTGGCGGGGGTGTTTTGGGCTGTGGGCGCGGTGGTGGGGCTGGGCGCACGCAGCGCCTACCAGCTCAAAGACGGCGCTTAGTTAGCCCTAGGCTTTTTTAGTCCACGCGCTGCACCAGCCCTTGCTGGATACCGATTTGCCGCCAAACACAGCGCAAACACCCGCGCTGTCGGTGGCCTTGCCTTGGAACAGCACACAGCCTGAGCAGCTGCGGCCAGCTGCGTATTGCGGGTATTTTTGCGTGTCGGTTTTTGTGCCATCCGTTTTGTAGCCCAAAGCCAGCGCTTGGGGGTCGGTATCGGGCACGGTGGCTGGGAGTGCAGTTTGGGCTAGAGCTTGGGTGCAGGCTAAGCTGGCCGAGGCCAGCGCACCAGCGCCAAAGATGGATTGAATGACGAAAACGCGGCGTAGATGTGTCATGGGATGGCTTTCATAAAGATGGCTTTCACACAATGGATGGATGGTAGATAAAAGAGGTGCATTTACTGCTGTTTAGCGCCCTCAACCAAGCGCCTGCCCAAGCCCACGGCATAGGGCGCGGCGCGGGCTGGCAGCATAGGGTCGGCCGAGGCTTCAACTCCTTTGGGCATGACCATCGGGTTATAGGTAATTGTCAGGCAGGGGCCGCCGCCGTCTTCAGCCACGGAGGTCACTTTGAGCATACCTAGGTTCACTTTTTTGCGGCCTTGGGGCAGGGGCACGGTGGCGTTGTCGATGTTGTCGCCTGCTTGCGCCAACTCTAGGTTGAAATTGAAAGCCACTTTGCCGTCCTTCACGCGCTGGCGCAAGTCGTCAAACAAAAAACTTGGGCCCTTGGCCTTGGCTTCGTCATCGGTGAGGCCTTGTAGACCACCCACGGGTTCAAAAATCCATTTGCCAAACTGCTTAGCCCCGCTGGCATTGACAAAGCCAAAGCCATGCACGCCCCAATAATTCACGCTACCAAAGCTGGCGGGCACGGGCTGCGAGGCAAAGTGCTTGCCTTGCAGCAGCACATCGGGGTTGGCATCGTTAAACGCTTTGACTTTGGCGGGGTCGGGCATTTTGGTGGCTGGGTCGGGTTGGCGTGAGGCCAGCAGGTTAAAAAACTGCTGGGGCGATGATGCACCAAATACGGGCGCAGAAATATTGCCCATTTGCCACATCTCGCCATCGGGCAGGTTAAATTGCAGCGCCAAATTGCGCTGTGATTTGCCGTTGTCAGCCACCTTGGGGTTGGCCCCGCCCACTGAGAAGCGCACCACCACAGGCACTGGTTTGCCGCTGAATGCGGACGCGCTAGACAGCGCCTGCGCATCGGCCGTGCCCACAAATTCGCCCATGGCGCAAATGCCCTTAGCGCCCGAGCGGCGGTAGCCCTCAAATTTACCAAAAGTGGACTCGAATTGGTTGAGAAATGCGTTGGGGTCCACAGGGGCGCTAGCAGGACTTGCCTGTGCGAGTGCGTTGTGGGCTAGCAAAGCAGCGGCAATCGCCACAGCAGATAACAAGATGGTTTTCATGGGTTAGCTCCTAAAAATATGGAATAAAGTCAATCAACGAGACGCTGGTATGCGTTCTCCGAATAGGTAGTAGGGCTGGGCGGGCAAATCTTACGCAGCGCGCGAATCAGTACTTACCATGCTATGCCAGCACGCCGCATGTGCTTACACTTGGGTGTTGTGTACTAAATTTTTAGGAGTTGCCATGGCGGTGAATGTAACGATTGATTTGGCGTATGAGTTTGAGGTGAAAGCGGCCTTTAAAGACGTATTTGATGTTTTGTCTGACGTGCCCACTTCGGCCAGCTTTTTCCCCAAAGTGGACAAACTGGTGGACTTGGGCGACGGCACTTACCGCTGGGAGATGGAAAAAGTGGGTGTGGCGCAGATCAATCTGCAAACCATTTATGCATCCAAATACGTGGCCAACATAGCCAAGGGCACGGTGGTCTGGACGCCTGTGAAGGGTGAGGGCAATGCACTGGTGAGCGGCAATTGGAAGATTGACGATAAGAAGAAAACCACGGCCATTGCGCTCAAGATTGACGGCGAAGTGACCGTGCCGCTACCAGGCTTGATGAAGATGGTGATCGTGCCGGTGGTGCAGGGCGAGTTTGAGAAGCTGGTAGAGCAATACATCGACAATTTGATCAAGCGCTTTGGCGGCGAGGCTTGAGGCTCATCCGGTAGTCTTGCGCACTTCGTTCGGCCTGTGCTTGCCGAAGAGTTATCACAGTCCCCTTTCCCCCTTTGCTTGTCGAAGGGTTCGTGCGAAGTTGGCCACTGCTGCGGCCACAGGGAGCTGTGCCAACGCGCAAACGGTCGCTGGCCCCTTCGGGGTAGCTTGGTTTCTTGAGCAAATGGGGGGAGGCGGCCTAACTCGGGCTTCGCCCTCAGACAGAGCCCGCCTCTTATCCCCCATTTGCTCAAAAAACCAAGCCCAGCGCCCTGATTGTTTGCGCATTGGCGCAGATCCCTGTAGCCTCAGGGCGAGGTGGTGTCTGGGAAAGGTTGGAAAACTGCTCAGCTTTCGGGCGCGCAAATCAACCCAAAACAAGCAAACCCGCGCAAAACAAGCGGCTTAAAAGGCGTTTGCTAGTCAAATCTCATGCAAAAACCCGCCTCAGTTTTTCTTGCCCAAGTGCAAAAAACCGGTGCTCAGCGCCGTGCCCAGAATAATCACCGCGCCGCACACCAGCATGCTGTTGGTGATGGCCTCTGACAAAAATGCCGCCCCATAGCCGATGCCAAACACGGGGATGACAAAAGTTACGGTTGTTGCTTTGGCAGGGCCGGCTTTTTCAATGATTCTGAAATACAAAATATAAGCCAGTGCGGTGCACAGCGCGGCCAACACGGCGATGGCTAGCCAAGCCCGCAGGCTGGGCATCTGCGCAGGCATGGTGAGGGCAGCGGGCACTGCCAGCAAAAGCGCAGCACCTATTTGGCTGCCTGTAGCACTGGCCAGCGGTATCACCCCACCAAGATACTTTTTAGCAAAACTCGCTGCTATGCCATAGCACAGAGTGGCGGCTAAGCAGGCCAGCACGGCTAGGCCAGTGGCGCTCGCGCCTGAAGTGAAGGTGGCTTTGTTCCAAGCCAAGGCTGTAACGCCTGCAAAGCCAATGGCTAAACCCAGCGTGCGCGACCAATTAGGCTTGTCTTTCAGCCAAATCCACGCTACCACCGCGCCCCACAGCGGCACTGTGGCGTTCAAAATAGACGACAAACCGGTGCTGATATGTAGCACTGCGAACGAAAACAGCACAAAGGGTAGGCCACTGTTGAGCATGCCCGCAAACAATATTGGCCGCAGATTGGCCTTGAGCGCAGGCAACTGGCCGCGCCAGACTAAAAAGGGCAATAAAAACAAGCTGGCCAAAAACACCCGTATGAATGCGGTGGCGAAAATCCCAAACTCCGATGCGCCCAGTTTCATGAGCAAAAACGAGCCGCCCCACAGCGCAGCGAGCAGCAAAAATTCAAAAGCCAAGGCAAGGTTCATAGGTTCGATCGGTCAGGTGGCAATATGTATAACGCCTTCAAGCCGCAGCAGCGCAATTTTGCGGTCAAGCCCGCCTGCATAGCCAGTGAGCGAGCCATCAGCGCCCAGCACGCGGTGGCAGGGCACCATGATGGACACAGGATTGCGCCCCACCGCAGCGCCCACCGCGCGCACGGCCTTGGGGTTGCTAAGCTGCTGGGCAATGCCGCTATAGCTTGTGCTAAGCCCAGTAGGAATGCGCAGCAAAGCCTGCCACACCGCTTGCTGAAAAGCCGTGCCCGCACTTAAGTCGAGCACTATGCCAGACAAACCGTGCCCGCCACCTCCGTGATCGCCACCAACCTGCCCACTGCTGGCAATATCAAACCCCACCCGCTTACCCGCAAAATACGCAGCCAATTGCGCCCGCGCAGGCTCAAAAAACGCGCTATCCCCCAGCACCCAACCCACGGTGCTGGGGTAATGCCGCTGCCCCTCAAACCAAGCCCCACAAAGCCCCCGCCCAGTAGCGGCCAGCGTCATAGACCCCAAAGGCGTAGCCATAGTGGTCATCGTGGTGGCGAAATTAGCAGCCAACTTAGAAGCAGTATTTTTCATGATTTTCATAATTTTTTACCCAGATGTCACCGTCATATGGTCATAGTACGCTATTGAAAATATAGTAAATAAAAATAATGCAAACCATTACTTTTAGGTATTCTTTTGCGTCCTCTGCGTAACTTTCGCGTCCTTCGCGGCCGAAAGTCCGATCCCCAGAAGTCCGCCTTCGCCTTCAGCCTTCTCACTAGATTTCACACCAGAGCTAGCTTGCAAAGGCAATCTTGCCCAAGCCCGCAAAACCGCATAACTCCGCCAAGGCCGCCAAGCTTGCGAGGCAGCCTCAGCCGCCCGCGCAGGCTGCTTCTCACCGCGCACGCCCAGTGCGTTGTGCAGTGCCACATCGCCCGCAGGAAAAGCATCGGGCCAGCGCAGCGCCCGCATGGCGATGTATTGCGCCGTCCAGTCGCCAACGCCGGGCAGGGCTTTGAGTTGCTCTATGGTGGCCAGCGCGTTGGATGACGCATTGAGGTCAATCTCGCCCGCAGCCACCGCGCGCGCCAGCGCAATGATGGCGCCTTGGCGTTGGCGCACGATGCCCAGCGCGCCCAGTTGCTCGGGCGGGGTGTTGGCCAGCTTTTCGGGCGTGGGGAAAAGCTTGCTGATTTGCGGAAATGGCGTGCTGATGTCTTGGCCAAACGCATCCACCATGCGCTGCACAAAGCGCCGTCCAGCCGCCACGGTGACCTGCTGGCCCACAATGGCGCGAATCGCCACCTCAAAGCCATCAAGCGCGCCGGGCACGCGCAGCCCCGCTTGCTGGGGAAAATGCGCGCCCAGCATCGCGTCAATCGCGGCTGGGTTGGCATCTAAGTCAAAGGCCGCCCGCGTGCGCCGAATGATGGCAGGCAGCGCAGGGCGCAGGCTGGCGCTCACTTCTAGGCGCAGTGCGTTGCGCGCAGGCTCGAAACTGCTGCGCACCCAGCCTTGGTGCATGTTTTGCCCTATTTTTATAGAAAAACTGCGCAATGTCAGCGTCATATGGTCATTGTTCACTACATATTCCATAGTATCAAGCTGCCTTGTCTGGGCGAAGCTTAGCATTGCGGCTATGTCGTAGGGCGGGCGGTAGCCTAGCAGCACGCTGCTGCTGGCTTGCGCGAGGTTTTGCGAGTCCTTAGGTAAACTTCTGGCGGACTGGTCAGCATGAATTGCATTGCCAGTGGCCACGCCAGTCGCCTTGCGCAGCGCCGAGGGCGGCATGCGGTAATGCTCGGCAAACGCGGCGTTGAAGCGGCGCAAGCTGCCCCAGCCGCTGGCCAGCGCCACCTCGCCAATGCCCATCTGCGTGTCGGTGAGCAGCTGTTTGGCCGTGAGCAAGCGCCTCGTTTGCAGGTATTGCAGCGGGCTCACGCCAATGTGCGCCTCAAAAATCCGCCGCACATGCCGGTCACTCACCCCCAACTTGGCTGCCAAATCCGCCACGCTGGGCGCAGCGTCTAGCGGCGCTTCATCGAGTAGCCGCGTGGCTTGCAGGGCCAGGGTGTGCGAGGCATCCTGAATCGACCACATCAG
>JANOYR010000051.1:0-1951 GCA_031428975.1 Polaromonas sp.
GTATTAAAACCCAAGAACGAGCATAGCCCGAGCAGCGTATTGGCTCTCCCGTCCGACCGATTTGCGGTATGCCCGCCATGAGGGAGCGGCGGGAGCGCCAAACCGCTGCTCGGGCGCGCCAGAATAGACGGTTTCAAAACATGAACAAGATCTCGAAACAAACAGTAATGGCCGCGGAGTTGAGGCAGCACCATCGGCCTGATCCGCCAGTTTACGTGCGCCAAGGAGTTATCATCGCCAAAGCCAAAGAAAGCAATGCCCCATGGACACCAAACTCCTCGAACTCCTAGTCTGCCCCGTCACCAAAGGCCCGCTCACCTACCACCGCGCTGACCAAGAGCTGGTCAGCCGCAGCGCACGCTTGGCCTACCCCGTGCGCGATGGCATACCGATTTTGCTAGAAAACGAAGCCCGCACACTCAGCGACGATGAAATTGATGCGCTGCATGCCACTAAGGCCGCCAAGCCTTCACAGCCCGCCGATTTGGGCTAAACCCCGCGCAACCAAGCCCCACCGCCATGGCCTTTACCGTCCTCATTCCTGCCCGTCTGGCCTCTACGCGCCTGCCCAACAAACCATTGGCCGACATTGTGGGCTTGCCCATGGTGGTCCGGGTGGCGCGGCAAGCGGCCAAATCCTCCGCCAGCCGCGTCATTGTGGCCTGCGACAGCGCTGACATTATGGACAGCTGCGCCCAATATGGCGTGCAAGCCGTGCTCACCCGCGCCGACCACGCCAGCGGCAGCGACCGCTTGGCGCAGGCCTGCGATCTGCTGCAATTGCAAGACCATGAAATCGTGGTCAACGTGCAGGGCGACGAACCCATGATTGATCCGTTGCTGATTGATGCTGTCGCGCAATTGTTAATCAAAATGCCAGATGTCAGCGTCAGTACGTCATGTCATGCTATTGAAAATGAAGCAGACATGGGCAACCCCAATGTGGTCAAATGCGTGACCGACAAGCACGGCATGGCACTGTATTTCAGCCGCAGCCCCATTCCGTTTGCACGCAACGCGGTCGCCCAAAAGCCGCTGCGCCATATCGGCATTTATGGCTACCGTGTGGGTTTTTTGCGCACTTTTCCTACGCTGGCGCAGGCCTCCATTGAGTTGGCCGAGTCGCTCGAACAGCTGCGAGTGCTCTGGCATGGCGAGCGCATTGCCGTGCACATCGCGCCCCAAGCGCCGGGCACAGGGGTTGACACACCAGAAGACCTGGCTTTGGTGCGGCAGTTGCTGGCCACCCCCTGAAACTTGGGCGCCAATCCGGTCTAGTTTCCCAATCTGCACACTTGCAGTGCAAAAGCGAAGCGCTTGTAAGCCGTATTCAACCCCTGCCGTGCTATCCTCAGAGGAGTAAACCATTTTCGAGGACACCCATGAGACTGATTTTGTTAGGCGCTCCCGGCGCAGGCAAGGGCACCCAAGCCACCTTCATCTGCCAGCAATACGGCATTCCGCAAATCTCCACTGGCGACATGCTGCGCGCCGCCGTCAAGGCGGGCACTGCCATGGGCGTAGCGGCTAAAAAGGTCATGGATTCAGGCGCTCTGGTGTCCGACGACATCATCATTGGTCTGGTAAAAGAGCGCATCGCACTGGCCGACTGCGCCCAAGGCTTCTTGTTTGACGGCTTTCCCCGCACCATTGCACAGGCCGATGCCATGAAGGCCGCTGGCGTGAAGCTCGACTACGTGCTCGAGATTGACGTGCCCTTTGAAGCCATCATCGAGCGCATGAGCGGGCGGCGCAGCCACCCCGCCTCGGGCCGCACCTACCATGTCAAGTTCAACCCGCCCAAAGTGGCAGGCATTGACGATGTAAGCGGAGAGCCGCTGGTGCAACGCGAAGACGACAAAGCCGAAACCGTGCAAAAACGCCTCGACGTGTACAGCGCCCAAACCCGCCCGCTGGTGGACTACTACGGCAACTGGGCCAAGTCTGACCC
>JANOYR010000052.1:0-1756 GCA_031428975.1 Polaromonas sp.
GTGAAAGACATCACCAAGCAAACCAGCTTTCCCAATGCCGCGCGCGACAGCCAAGGCAAGCTGCGCGTGGGCGCGGCGGTGGGCGTGGGCGAGGGCACGGAAGAGCGTGTGGAGCTCTTGGCCGCTGCGGGCGTCGATGCCATTGTGGTGGACACGGCGCATGGCCACAGCAAAGGCGTGATCGAGCGCGTGCGCTGGGTCAAACAAAACTACCCCCATATTGATGTGGTGGGCGGCAACATCGCCACCGGCGCTGCAGCACTGGCGCTGGCCGAGGCAGGCGCTGATGCGGTCAAGGTGGGCATTGGCCCGGGCAGTATCTGCACCACGCGCATTGTGGCGGGTGTGGGCGTGCCGCAAATCATGGCGATTGACTCGGTGGCTACCGCATTGCGCGGTACGGGCGTGCCGCTGATTGCTGACGGCGGCATTCGCTTTTCGGGCGACATTGCCAAGGCCATTGCAGCGGGCGCTAGCACCGTGATGATGGGCGGAATGTTTGCGGGCACTGAAGAAGCGCCGGGCGAGATTGTGCTGTTTCAAGGCCGCAGCTACAAAAGCTACCGCGGCATGGGCAGCATTGGGGCCATGCAACAAGGCAGCGCCGACCGCTATTTTCAGGAAAGCACGGGTGCAAACCCCAATGCAGACAAACTCGTGCCCGAAGGCATTGAAGGCCGCGTGCCCTACAAAGGCTCTGTCGTTAGCATCATCTTCCAAATGGCGGGCGGCCTACGCGCCAGCATGGGCTACTGCGGCTGCCCCACCGTGGCTGACATGCAAAACAAGGCCGAGTTTGTGGAGATCACCAGCGCTGGCATCCGCGAGAGCCATGTGCACGACGTGCAAATCACCAAAGAAGCGCCTAATTATCGGGCGGATTAATCTGGGCGAGGCGCATTTGCACGGCGCTCTTCGCGTAGCATAAAAAGGTACAAGCCCTCCACCTTGTCCCGCGCCCACAGCGTTTTGCGCAAAAACTTCAGGCTAGAGGCCACGCTTGGGTCGTGGGTGAAGCAGCGCACTGGAATGCGCTGGCCTAAATTTTCCCAGCCGTAATGCGCAGCCAGAGCCGACACAATGGCCTCGAGTGTGAGTCCGTGCAGGGGGTTTCGTGGCTGCTCAAGCGCTTGGGAATCAGGCATAAAATACGTTTTTTAAGAAAAATAGTGGCAATGTCACCGTCATATGGTCATTGTATGCTATCAAAAATATAATATGAGTGAATATGGTAAGTGCCAATTTACTGGTTAAAATAACAGTACATTAATCTTTATCAGCATTCTGCGATGACCGAACCCCATTATCCCACCGAGTCTGACGCAAGCCCCCATGCGCCCGTGCAAGAGCCCCGTCTGTGGAGCGGCGACGGCTGGACCGCCAAGGTGCTTAAAAACGAAGACGACGACGGCTGGGCGGTAGCCATGGTGAAAGACGGCGAGCCCGAGCCCGCGCTGGTAGGCCCGTGGACCATGGGGCGCGACAAAAAGAACCCCAAACCCCTAGACACCAATGCCTTTCACACCTTGGTCAAAACCGCCAACGAGTTCGTGCGCCGCCACGAGCAGCAGCTGCACGCCAGTTTGCACCAAAGCATTGCCGTCACAGCCAACCACTTGCGCTTGGTGGTTAGCCTAGACATCGTGCCCGATGACGACAACCCCTATGCGGTGCTCAGCGCGGTAGACGCTTTGGGCAATGCCGTGGCCGAACAAAAAATCGCCCCAAACTTCAAGCTCACCCGCGCCAGCGCCAT
>JANOYR010000053.1:0-33138 GCA_031428975.1 Polaromonas sp.
GATTCTGGTCAAAAAGCGGTGTTTAAATTGCTGGTTGCCAACAAAGTTGGCTCTGCTGACAACTACGATCTTCTTGCCGCAAGCAGCAATGGGTCTATCGACAGCGCTGCCTTTGCTGGCAGCTTACCAGCTGGCTGGTCGGTTGAGTTTCGCCGCGCATCTCCTGTGAATGGCGAGTCAGGCTCCCCCGCCGTTTCAGCTGCTGCAGCTGCTGCCAGTTCGCTTAACTGTGACAATACATTACTTTTGAACGCCATGCCCAATGTGATCAACACAGGCAATATCAATGGATCAAGCACAATGGCTATTTGTGCGGTGGTGACCACCACGGCCAATAGCAATGCTGGTAGTTATGAAATTTATTACCGCGTGGCATCACCAGTGTCGGTAAGCTACAACGCACTCAACACCGCAAGCTTTGACGTTAAGCACGACCAAGTAGTGCTGACGAACAACGCAGCGCCTGCGATCACCATCACGCCTAACCGCGTTGGTCAAGTCTACCCAGGCGGCAATGTGGTGTACAGCCACCAAGTTTGTAATACAGGCTTAGCATCTATTGCTACCGTCAACTTGGCTTCTGCCCTAGGTAGTTCAAACCCATCGAACGGCTGGACAAATGCACTCTACCAAGACAACGGTGCTTCTGCTGGAGTACTGGATCCAACTGACACAGCAATAGCCAGTGGCGCTAATATTGGCCCGATTGCAGCTGGTGTGTGCGTTACTGTTCTCAACAATGTGTTTGCTCCTCTTGGTGCGCAGTCTGGTGCGTATGCAGTTCACAACTTGACAGCTAGCTACAGCGGTGGTCCAGCCGCTGGTGTGACCGCAACCGACAACTCCCAAGTCATTGTGGGCGATTTGACTCTACTTAAAACACAGGGCTACACGGCACCAGGCACTTGTGCTATTCCAGGCACGTATGTCAACACAAACTTGACGAATTCTGCGCCAGGTGGTTTCATCTGCTACAAAATTGTGGCGACCAATACAGGTGTGCAAGCCGTAACTGGCGTAACTTTGCAAGATGTCGCGCCGCAATACACAACTATTGTCACCAGTGGCGTATGTGCAGCCTCTGTTTCAGGCTCTAGTGCTACAGGTCCAACAGTCAGTGGACAAAGCGTCACCAGCAGCGCAGCAAGCATTGTTCCACTTGGCACTACCGAGCTGAACTTCTGCGTACAAATCGCAAACTAAGCCTCTAGGGCACTGGTGCCCGCGCCAGCGCCCTTTCCAACGCAGGTTGGAAAGGGCGTTTTTTTGTTCAATTTACCAGCGGATATTCCGATGTCATTGTTTGGCCGCCTGTTTGTCGTGCTGTTGATGGGGTTTGCCTTTGCAAGCCTCTCCAACGCATTGCCTGCGCCATACAACACCCGCATTGAAAACATTGCCACCTCCACATTTACCAATTCATTGGGTCAAGTAGTCAGCTTGGACTCTAATCCGGTGGTAGCCATTGTGGCGCGTGTACCAGGTCTTATGTTGGAAAGTGCGCAAACACGCTATGCGTCTTCGGGCGCAAGCTTTAGCTTTCCCCATGTACTGACTAATAAGGGCAATGCCCCAGACACATTTGATCTTGCCGCCATTGCTGTGGCTGCAAGTGGTCCTGGCACGTATGCTCCATTGGCTTTGCTGGTTTACCCAGACATCAACAACGATGGATTGCCTGATAATTTTATTCCAATCACCACCACGCCACTATTGGCTGCGGGGGCATCATTCAATGTGATTGTGGTGGGGCAAGTTCCCAACACCAGCACGCCCGGACAGGTTGGAAAAATTGCAGTCACTGCACGCACCAATGCCATCTATGCAACTTCGCAAGGTTTTGCCGTTGGCGCACCCGTTACCAATACCGACACTTTGGTGGTTACCAGCCGCGCGGTTGTCACCACAACTAAGCGATTGAATATCACATCGGGGCCGGCACCCAACTCAAACGGCAATAATCACTTGGTTTTTCGTATCGACTATATTAATACCGGTGCCACAGCGGCCACCAATGTCGAAATTTTAGACACGATAGGCGCAGCAGGTTCAGGCTACAACAGCAGCGCATTTGTCTATATTCCCAGCTCTGCCAACTGGAATGGCATTCCCCTTACCGACATTGTGGGCGTGGATGCCCCCGGCATAAACTACGAATTCGGCATTTCCCAGCCCAAACGTTTGCGTGCCGTCATCGCCCATGTGCCTCCGTTTGGAAAAGGGTATATCGAATTTAAAGTAGATGTCCTAGGTGGTTTTGCTGCTGGCAACTCGCAAAGCAATAACTTGGCGCAGGTCAATTTCCATGACGGTGCCAACACCTTGTCGGTGCAGAGCAACCGTGCGGCTTACTTCATTGAAAGCGTCGATGCGCGGCCTGACTTGGTGGTTGACAAGCTGGCGGTAGGTCCCAATACGTTGAACCGCTGCAGCGTTTTTGAGCTCAGGGTGAAAAACATCGGGCAGCAATCCAGTGCGGGCGCTATCGTGGTGAATGACTTCTTACCCAACGGATTGGTCTATGAGCCTAGCTGCTCGGTAGGTGCGCAGTTGCTTACCAGCGGCGGTATTAACTGGTCTTGTGCGGGGGAGTCTGGCGTTTCAGTGCTGCGTTGTACCTCGAATATCACGGTGCCGGGCGCAGTTTCTGGCGTGGCTGGCGTGCATCCCAATGTCCTCAAAGTTGTGGTGCGTTCTGTGCCGGCCCAGTTACCCACACTGCCAACCGCAAATTCTCCTACCAGCGTGATCAACAGGGCTGTTATTTCGGGTGGAAGTGAGCCCACAGCGTATGCCAGCAACAATCAAACACAAGCACCTTTGACTGTAGCTTTGGGTGCCACGGTGAGGGGCATGGTGTGGATTGATACCAACCATGACCGAAAGTTTAACGCTGGCGACCGACCTTTGGCGGACTGGGTGGTGGAAGCGCTCAAAGACGGCGTTCTATTTGGTTCAGTTAAATCCGATGCACAAGGGCGTTACGCTATTGTTGACTTACCTCCGGGGGTGTACCAAGTCCGCTTTCGTGACCCCAGTTCTAATATTGTCAATGGTAGGCCTGTTTGTAACGAGCGTGGTCTGGACAGTAGTGTTGTTGACAATTGCAACCGCACCAGCCTAGGAAATGTTCCAAGCCAACGCACCAACAGCAATGGTGCGTTGGAGGTGAATTTAGTGTCTGGAGACACTGTGTTGGAGCAAAGCTTACCGCTTGACCCAAGCGGCGTGGTGTATGACTCGCTAACTCGCAAGCCAGTGGCAGGTGCGCATGTGCTCATCCAAGCGCCAGTAGGACTAGACCCTGTCCTGCATATTATTGGTGGGGCATCGTCTTTAGACCAAGTGACTGGGCCAGACGGGTTTTATCAGTTCCTTTTGACCGCTGAAGGTGGAAAATTTTGTGCCGCACAACCCAATGCAGCATGTGACTTCAATCTCAAAATCACTGTGCCACCGGGCTACACACCAGGGCCTTCCGGTATTATCTTGCCGCGTGCCAGCTTCGGTGGCGGTTGCACTTACGCCAACTGCATAGACCCTACAGGCCTAGCTCCAGCTGGCATCGCCTATTCGGTCAACAGCGCCAATGTGAACGAAGCCCCTGCTGTGGGTCAACCCGTAGAGTATTACTTTGCTTTTCGTTTGAGTCCGGGCGATCCGGATGTAGTGAACAACCACATTCCAATTGATCCAATAGCTGCTACGGCCAATCGTTTACTCATAGAAAAAACGGTGGAAAGAGAGAGTGTTGAAATAGGCGACTCCATTGGTTACGCCATTAAAATCAAGAACCCAGTGCCAATTGCCATCAATGCAGTTGAGGTATCAGATCAATTGCCAGCAGGCTTTGTCTATGAGCCTGGCACAGCGCGTTTGTCTGGCGTGCCACTCACTGATCCACCTACACGCGGGCCAATTTTGCGCTTCGTTATTGGCTCAATGGTGGCCAATGGCAATGCAGATTTGACTTACCGCTTGCGCCCTGGATTGGGTGCCAAGGCTGGCGATGCTATTAACCGCGCTCAGGCGTTTGGCGCTGGATTAGGCGGTACTGTGACATCGAATGTGTCCAGCGCCCGCGTGCGGGTGGATGCAGGCGTTTTTACCGACCAGGCCATTGTGATTGGCAAAGTTTATTTAGACTGCGATCAAAATAGCCGACAAAATCTGCGCGACCGTGACGATCACCTCACCTTGTTTGAACTTGGTATTCCCGGGGTGCGTGTGGTGTTAGATAACGGTACCTACGCCATCACTGACGAAGAAGGCAAATACAGCTTGTATGGCATCAACCCGCGCAGCTATGCCCTTAAATTAGACACCACTAGCTTGCCTGTCAATGCTGTATTGCACAGCATTGACAACCGCAACCGAGGCGATGGCAGCTTGCGGTATGTGGACCCAAAGAATGGTGAACTCGTGCGTGGCGATTTTGCTGTAAATGGTTGTACGCCTGATGTTGTGGCGGTCGTGCAAGAGCGACGCAGCGCATTGAAAAAGCTCTGGGCTTCGCAAGCCGAGGCATCTAAACAAATGGGCAAAGACTTTAATTTTGAAGCGCCCGTTGCTTCACTCAGTGACCCACGGGCAAGACCGAGTATCGGAAAAGCCAGCGATGCCAGTGTTAACGTGCCAAATAGTTTGGCTTTGAAGGCGGTAGTTCCCTCTGGCGTGCAGGCAAGTGCAATTGACAAAACGCCAACGACGGCGCGCGCTATCTTTGCCGCACAAAAAGTCGATTTTGACGACTGGTTGCCCACCAGTAGTGCGCAATTGGCATTCATCAACACCATGGATGGGCAAACCGTGCCAGAACGCCAAATCACGATTCAAGTTAAAGGCGCACTGGATATGAATTTGGAATTGGCTGTAAATGGCCAACAAGTGGCATCTAACCGAATTGGCAAGCGATCTACATTAGAGGACAAGCAGGTACAGGCGCTTGAGTTTGTATCGGTAGCTCTCAATCCGGGCAGCAACACACTGACTATCAGTGAAAAAGACGTGGCTGGCATAGCGCGCAACACACGTACTATCAGCTTGATAGCACCGGGAGATTTTGCCAAGCTAAAATGGGTGCTACCCGATTTACAAGCCAAAGCAGATAGCTTAGAGCCGGTATTTGTCAAGGTCTTGCTGCAAGACAACGATGGCATTTCAGTCAATGCCCGCACTGCATTAACCCTAGAATTGATCAATGCGTCACAAGGCGCATCGCCAGCTTCTATTTGGCTAGAGCAAGACTTGGACCCTGTGGAGCCTGGCGTGCAAGTGTTTGTGCAAGACGGTGTGGGCATATTCAAATTGCGTCCACCACAGGAAGCAGGCGATGTACAACTCATTGCCCGCGCTGGGGCTGCAATTGAACGCGCAAGCTTGAAATTTTATCCAAACTTACGGCCGCTACTTGCTGCGGGTATTGTTGAGGGGGCTATTAATTTGCGTAAATTGTCTGCTTCGCAGCTTTCATCAGGGCGTAGCGCAGACAGTTTTGAGCAAGAAATACGCCGCTGGTCGCACACCAGTGGCAACACTACGGTTGGAGTGCGTGGCAGCATCTATCTGAAAGGGGAGGTCAAAGGGGAGCATCTGTTAACTTTGGCCTATGACAGTGACCGTGATTTACGTGCGCGTTTGTTCCGTGATATTGCGCCCGACGAGCATTACCCCATTTATGGTGATTCATCAGAAAAAGGCTGGGATGCGCAATCGAGTCAGCGCCTGTATGTGCGCATCGATAAAAATAAATCATGGCTACTTTATGGTGATTACAGCAGCCGCAGCAATGACCCCGGCCCCGCAGGTATGGTGGATGCCCGTCAACTAGCTGCTTCGTCGCGAAGCCTGTCTGGCCTCAAATGGCATTATGAAGACGATTTGCTGAGAGTCAATGCGCACACTAGCCGAGACACCTTACGCCAATACACCCAAGAAATTCGGGCCAATGGAACATCGGGGCCTTACCCTCTCTTGGGGGCTGGCGGCGGTGCTACTGTGCTCAATGGTGAGCGGGTAGAAATCATCACCAGAGACCGTAATCAATTGGGAGTCATCCTCAAAACAGAGGCTTTAGTGCGGTTTGCTGACTATGCATTTGAAACATTTGATGGGCAAATTATTTTCAAAGCACCAGTCGTATCGTTTGACAGCGACTTGAATCCGCGTTTTATCCGTGTCGCTTACGAAGTCGACCAAGGTGGTGAGGCTTTTTGGATCGCAGGTTTGGACGGCAGTCTAGCGTTTGGGCAAAACATACGTCTTGGTGCGTCCTTGGAGCTTGACCGCAACCCGCTGCAACCTTTGGCGGTAGCCGGTGTCAATGTGTCTTGGAAAATTGACAAGCGCCAGTCTTTGGCTTTGGAGTTGGCCCGCTCCGACCGGCAGGGCGTACCCAGTGTCAATGCCGCATTGGTATCCGCTGCTGCGGGCTCGGGCAATGCAGCGCGCATCCAATACAGATTTGACGGCGACACGACTAAGGCGGGCCTGACAGCGGCGCGCACAGACGCAGAGTTTGACAACCCTAGTTCATCGGTAGGACGCGGTAGACAAGAGATCAAAGCTGATGCCGCACATAAACTCAACGCATCCAATATCCTGAGCGCTGAGGCTAGCTCCAGCCACGACCTTGTGCAAGCGAACCAGCGTAGCATTTTGGCTGTGCGGCTAGAAAGTAGTATCGGCGTGAGTACACGTTTAACGAGCAGCATTAAACGCACTCAAGAAGAAGTGACTGCGGTGTTAGGCGCTCCTGTGCAGACCGATAAAATAGACACAATTTCGGCGAAGCTGGCGCACAGTATTGCTGCCTTACCGGGTGCGAGTGTGTTTGGCGAAGTGGAGCAAGCTTTGGGTGAAGAGAACCGAAAAGCAGTGACTGCCGGTGGCGAATACAAGTTTAAAAATGGCGTGCGTTTATACGGTCGCCATGAGCTGACATCGAGTCTGCGCAAATTAGATAACCCTTTATCTGACAACCGCCAGGCAACCGTGGTGGGGGCTGAACTGCCTTGGGCAGATAACTCTAAAGCCTTCACTGAATACCGTGCACGTGACGGAGTGGATGGCGTGCATGCCGAAGCCGCTATGGGGCTGCGTCAAACTTGGAAAATCAATGACGAGTGGCGCGTGAGTGGAAATTTTGAAACCATAAAACCACTGAGCGCCGCTGCGCAATCGGCGCGTTCCAGCGCCATATCGCTCGGTGCTGAGTACTTAACGGAAGACCGTTTTAAATCTACTACCCGACTAGAGTTGCGCCATACCGACAGTGGCAACTCTTGGCTTTTGACCCAAGGCTTGGCTAAAAAATACTCCGACGAACTCACTGGATTGGCTAGGCTCTATGTGAGTGACCAAGAGAACAACGCAACGCCAAGTGCCGATCACACCACCCGTGTGCGTTTGCTGGCGGGCGCCGCTTGGCGTGATGCCGAGATAGACGACTTCAATGCTTTGGCGAAAATCGAGTTACGCTTAGAAAAAAGTCCCCTTGCCGCGACACCTTTTCAACGCAAAGCTTGGATAGCCAGTATGCACACCAACCAACGCTTTGAAGCCGCAAACACCTTAAGCCAACGGTGGGCTATCAAACGCGCCTATGAGAGCTATGCCGGCCTGAATGACACGCGGTTTACTGCGGGCTTGGGCTTTCTGCGCTACACCCACCATCTGAGCCGCCATTGGGATTTGGATGTGCATGGTGGATTGATAGTCGCTAACAATTTGCAACACCGCCAATGGGGGCTTGGATTGGAAGTGGGCTATTTGTTGCAAGACGATTTATGGCTATCCTTGGGCTATAACCACTTTGGTTTTATTGAGCCTGATTTAGCTGGAACAGACTACACACAGCAAGGGCTGTACTTACGACTGCGTTGGAAATTTGATGAGAACGTCTTCAAGAAAAAATCTAACGCACCATCTGATGCCAACAGTTCATTTAAGCGCGTGAGCAGCGTTCAACCTACTCCTTAACCATATCGCCATGGCATTCTTAAGATTTTTATGTGCGTTATTGCTGACTTTGGGGGCCGGGTTATCGAATGCGGGGGTGATTTCAACCACCTCTGCGTTTACACCCGCGCAAGTTGGGCGCACATGGATGGATGTAGGCGCGGTATACAACGGTGTCGCGATTATTTCACCCACAAACGGAGACACTTTTGATTTTGTATTGACCAATGCAACCAGTATCAGTTTTGATTTAAAAGCCAGTGTTACCTTGCCTACTGGCTTTACGCTTATAACGACGGGTGTAAATTCGCCTACCATTCTGTCTACGGGGTGTACACCCGCAGCGCCTGTGCTGGGTACGGCAACTTTGGCGCTCAATGTCCTTACATTCAGCCTAACCTCTACTGGCGTAGCTAGTTCTGGATACGAGATGGCTGCTGGATGCTCCATTACCTTGCGTTATAAAGGCTTTGCCACTGCAGCGGCATTGAGTGGCACTAACAACCATTTATTAAATTTTTCTACAGCATCTACGGACGGTGGCGCAGCGGTTGCAGGCACTGCGCAAAACCAGACAGTACAAGTTAACTTCGGCGCTTCAGTTTTAGAAAAATTACCCTCTAACCAATTACGAGCAGTTGGATCGTTAGCCCAGTGGGTGAGCCCTACGGGAGGTATTTCAGTATCAAATACTGGACTTGGTGGCTTGTTTAACGTCACCATCAACGAGACTGCAATCAACCCCGGAGGGTCACTGGCACTTACTTCGCTGCTCTCCTCAAGTACCACCTGTGCGGCTGGTTTGTGCACATTGGCCTATTTACCACCGGCTGCAGTGTTGCGCGCGGATGTGCAGGCTACCGTAACGGGCTGCACGGCCATTGGCAATACGGTTGCGTCCACCGACTTGACAGGGGCAACCAGTAAAAGCAAATTCGCTCAAGTGACGCTAGATCTAAAACAACCAGCTATCGATTTCACCCCGCCCGCAGTCACACTGAATTATGTAGGTGTGACGGCAGTAAGTTTTTCACTGAACAACACGCTGGGGCTCGGCCCTGCCCGAAACCTAAGCCTGCAAACAAGCTTTCCTACGTCTGGTTTGACGGTGTCCAACATAGGCGCTGGTTGGACGTACAACGCGGGCTCAGGTGTGTTCACTTATGTGGCGCTCAACTTAGCTGCAGGCGCTTCGGCTCCACTGAGCTTTGATTTGTCCACCAACGTGTGCACTTATGCGGCCAGTCCGTTGATTCAAATGACACCTTCGTATACGGACGACTGTGGTGGTAGCTTTGTTGTTCCCACGCGCCTGATGAGCATAGCGCCTCCAGCAACCGCGCCCACCGTCAGCGCTGCAAAAACAGCCAATATCAGCCGTATCAACACTGGACAGGCGGGAAGTTACAGCATTGTGATGAACGCGACCAGTGTGGGGCAAATTGTTGGCACGAATATCGTCGCAACCGATACGCTTCCCTTGGGCATTACCGCTGTGAGTCTGAGTGCGACAGGCGGTTTGGCTACCTGCACAGGTGGCTGCACGGGGGGCAGTCAGGTGGTGTGGACGGTGGATAAAAACACACTGCCCCGAACGCTGACCATTAATTACAACGCGCCGTCTGCAGTTTGCTCGGCAGGTACTGATTTAATAAATAGTGTCATCACCCAAGCGCTCACTACTGCGGGTTGCACCATCAATGGTGGCTCGACAGCATCTCAGCTCATGACCAATGTATTGGGCGCTACTTTTTCGCAAGACTACAACGTGACGCCTCCCACAGGCGCTTTTTTTGAAACGGGCACGCGCGACCTCAACAACAATGGAATACGCGACAACCAAGAGGGCGAGTTTGTTTCCGTAGTAGCGCGTTATAGTTTTGGTCTAGCGTATCCCGGGGTGTGGTCGGGCGCACCCAACACCACTTACAGCGATGACTTCACGCAATTCACCAATGCGTATTTGGTAACAGGCGGCACATCGGGAATCAATTTGCGCATTGCCAATACGTTTGGTGGAGCATTGGGAGCGCTGATAGCAGTGCCTTCTGCCAATATTAGCTGTACGGCCGGAACTGTGGCTGGTAACGATTGTCGGGGCGGATTTACGATTGATTTTGCCTTTTTGGCCGGAGCAGGGTTCTATGGTGTGAACACTGCAGAAAACAAAGAGCTTGAAATTAGCTACCGCATGGTATTTCCCGACTCTGCAGTGCCAGCGGCTGGCACTGCCAATCGCACCACGCTGGCACGTTTGGTTTTATCGGGAGGCACAGGAGGTTGTTTGGGGAGCACCTTTACCCAAGGCGACTTTGTGGCGCTCGCACGCGCATTACCCACTGTGGCCATCGCACTGCCACAGGTGATGGATGTTTGTCAAAACGTGAATGCCACCATGTCGGTGGCCAATGCGAATGAGGAAAACACCCGTAATTTGTTACTCACCCTATTAAACAGCGCTGGCTCTTACCAAATTCCTGCAACGCCCAGCACCACACTGACGGGAATTTTTACCAGCGCTGGCACTTGGAATTACAACGCAGGGGTGAATCCTAGTGTGTCGATGCCGCCGAATAGCTCGCTTACAGCCGCTGGTGGCGTCGTGTTTCCGGTGTTTTTAGGGGCTTTGTCGACGATTACGCCCGCTGCGCTTTCTGTAAGGGCTGACTTTGATGATTTAGAGACATCGGGCACCCCCACGCAGGATTTCCTCAATGCCACCGGTGTGACGGGTTCTGGCACTCCCCAGATTGTGCGCAAAGCCAATTTGTCGATCACACTCACGCCACAGCAAATCACCGTATCTGGTCGAACGGTGACATGGCGCGTGTATGTAACCAATCTGGGCAACGGAGTAGCTACCAATGTCAATGTCACCCAAACGCTACCCGATGGCCTGCTGCTTGATGCCCCTGCCACCAATGCGATCAACACACCTTTGGTCGCTGGCGGCGCACTGGGCAGCCCCACTTTTTTGATCAGCACACTCAATCCAGGCGAAACACGCATTATAGAAATCGTGGTTCGACTAACCGGCACGCAATGCACGATACCAAGCAATCCTCCGTTTCTCAATACCAACTGGGGCTGTGGTGCTCCTTTTGTAGCAGCGCAATCGATTCAAAGTTCAATGCCCGCCTTTATTCTGCCAACGGGCCAATTACAAGTTACCTCAGATTCATCGCAAACTATTTGTAGTTTGTGTGGCACTGCCAGCCATGTGGTGCGCGTGCGCAATACGGGCGCTGCCAGCGTGTACAACATCAGCCTAAAAGAAGTGATCAACACCCCCACCACGGGCTTGACGCTTGCCTCGGTGGAATTCAGCACCAATGGGGGCAGCACTTGGAGTCTTATTGTTGGACTGCCTGCAGGTACGGGCGTTTCTGGAGACCCCTATGTGTTGACGGCTACCCACATTGCGACGCTGGCGGAGCTAGTGCCCTTGCCGCAAGCGAATGCGAGCCAGTTTGGTGATGTTTTGGTGCGCTACAACATGACCACCACGGACAACACCAATGCCATCAACCATACATTAACGTCCAGCGCAGATGCAAGCACAGCCTGTGGAGCGCTCGTGTCGACTGGCTTACAAACTTTCAACATGTCCGTTCGTCGCCCGAACATCAATGTGGTCAAAGTTGGCATTAACCGAACCAGCAATCCAGGGATTGCCACCAGTGGCGCATTTGTTTCGACCGTAGTCGGGGGTGCTACTGATGTGGTCGACTGGCGCATCACAGTCACCAATACAGGCAATTTTGCGGCACTTAACGTGCGTTTGACCGACATTTTTGCGGGCAGCGGCGCAACCAGCATGGTACTTTGCAACATTGCGGGAGGTTGCGCAAGCAACTATGCGTCGGGCACTACCCCCGTCAGCAACAACACGCCTCTGACTTTGCCAGACATGGCGATTGGCGAGACCCGTGTGTTGTATTTGCGCGAGGTAGTAGGGGCTGTCTGCTTGACGGGGGCTAACAACACCGGTCGTATTAATTGGGGTTGCACCACCACGTCTACCCTGGCCACCCCCACGACCAACGAAGGCACAGCGAGCTTGGTGACAGCGCCCAATTTCACGGCATCTTCCATGGTGGTTACACCTCTGCCCAATGGGCGCGCCAGAATTACTTACAGTGTGACCAACAGCGGCGGCAATGCAGCCGCCCCCACCATCACGGCGAACTTGCCTGTCAATTATGCGGAGCTAGACACCACCACGCTGGGTGCACCAGCAGCTACTGTGACAGTGGCCGGCCCAATACCCACCAGCATCACCGGGCTCACACGCTCTGGGCCTACTACTGCGCCCGTGTGGACACTCAATGGTGTATTTCGTGGTGGCCAGTCGATCACCCTCACTTACTTTGTGCTGCCCATCACCGCGCCCGGTGTGCCGTTTGCCGACACGGTAGCGGCTACCAGTAATTCCCAGCTTACGGTGTCAGAAACGGTGGCTGCTGGGCTTGACCCCACTGCGCCAGCAAGCCAAGGCTTCAATATGGTGATTGCTATTGGCGGTGCTTGCACGGCATCGAATACTGCCGCAGGCTTTCTAGACTTTGCCATGCCCGACTTGGACATTGTGTTGACCAGTGCGCTGGCACCCGCGTATTTGGTCTCGACCACCACAGTAGGAGCTGTTTCTACATTTGGTTTCAGAATCACTAACAGCGGCGAGACTGGCTCAACCGCTACCACGGCCACCTTCACGGTGCCTATTGCGGGCACTGCATGGGAGGGATTTGCGCCAGCTATTACTGCTGTCGTAATTTTGCCAGCAACGCTATCGTCTTTTGCCTGTGTCGCAAGCATCAGCAATGCAGTTTGTACCTTTGGCGGCACCATACCTGTTGGCGGGCAGGTCAACTTAACGGTGAATTTAAGGCTGCAAAATACGTCGCTACCCCTAGGTTTCAGCCCTACTGTGGCAAGCCCTATCGTGGCGCAAAACAACAGCACTGTGTGGAGCAACCATTCATTTGACCGCGCTGCGTACAACGTGATTGGTGCCGTGGTTCAAAAAACGCTTACTTCGTCCACTAATCCCGACACAACCAATACGAGCTTAGTTGTTGGTGAGGAGGCAAGTTATACCAATTCTCTGTTTGTGTTCGGCGCTGGCGCTAATCCTGTCACTGGAATTGTCTTGCGTGACAATCTTGGCAATCTGCCGGTTACTGATGATTATTTGGCTTACGTGGGCCATACTGTTACGTCTGGTGTGCAGCAAGCGGGCTCTGTCGTCCCTGGGGTACTCGCTACCAATGTTAGCAATTTGCTTTTTGACAACATCACCACTGGGTTTGGCACGCGCAGTTTTAACCTAGTAACTCGGGTGCGTAACTCGGCTCTCGCCATAGCTGTAGGCGGTAGTGCAGCAACCAACAATCTAGGGGCTAGTTTTGACTATCTTGGCTCTAATTTCAGGTCCAGCAACGTCAACGATAACTTTACGCCACTAGGGTTGCAGGCTAGTCTGCATGCGCAGGCTGTTGCCACTGTTCGCCGTCCGGTGCCCACTTTTATCAAAGAGGCGCGCAACTTCACACAAAACGGACCATGGAGTACCGCCATCAATGCCAATATTGGTGATGTCGTGCATTTCCGCATGGTGGTTAGTAATCCCGGTGCTTCAGGTGCGCCAATGTACGATTTGCAGGTCACAGACGATGTAGGCACGCGTTTGGCTTTGATTCCTTTGGCTACCGATGGCTTAGACAACGACGGCGATGCCACGGGTACCGAGGGCAATATCACAGGAAGCATCGTGAGCTTTGACGCAAGCAACGCTTCAAATCCTAAGTTTCTCAATTTGCCCTCTGGACAATCACTGACCGTTACATTTGCCACCACACAAACGGCCTTGGTCACTGGTGGCCAACTCATTACCAACACAGCCGTCTTTAAATGGTCGTCTTTGGCGGGAGTCAACGCACCCGATTATGGCGGCCAGCAAACAGTGTCTCCCGGTGCGCCCAGCACAGTGAATGGTGAATTTACCCAAACTTTGTCTGCCACAGCCTTTGCCAGCTTTAACCGTGTGGGGGGCAGAGTCTATATTGATGCGAACCACAGCAGCAGTATCGATGCTTTTGAAACACTCGGTGCGCCGTATACCAGCACCTCACCCGCTGGCCCAGCTTTGTATGCCAAGTTGCTTTTAGGCGGGGTGTTTTTTGCGCAAACCCCTGTAGCCGCCAACGGCAGCTTTGCCTTTGGTACATTGCCAGCGGGCAACTGGCAGGTCATTATCAACAGCGACCCGCTAAACACCAACATCAGCCCCCAGCTGCCGCCCGGCTATGTGGGCACTCAAAACGGAGGATTCTCTGTGGGCTTTGTCACCACGGCGGCTACTACGCTCATGCCGTCCTTGCAATTTGGTATCTACCGCGGATCTTTGGTGCGTGGCACTGTCATTTTGGACAATGGACGCGGGCCCGCAGGCGCTGGCGTGGCGCATGATGCCGTGCTCAATGGCTCAGAAATCGGGCTGTCTGGCGTGCGCGTATGTGCCAGCACGGGCTTAACATGCACGGGTGTCATTTCGGCCACCGAAGTCGACACGGCACTGACCGATAGCGCTGGTAACTTTGCGCTCTACATTCCCGCCAATAGTGGATCGGTAAATATCATTGAAAAGAATTTAACCGGCTACCTTTCTGTGAATGGCAACAGAGGCTCAATGCCTCCTTTTGCTGCTACTTATTCACTGGCAACTGATTCGTTTTCGTTGTCTGTGCCTTGGGTCACGGGCACCACCTATAACAACATTGTTTTTGCCGATGTGCTCTCTAACACCCTAAGCCCAGACAATGCCCGTGGTACCCAACCGGGCAACGTCGTGTATTTGCCACACCGATTCATTGCCCAAACCACGGGTAATGTGAGTTTTTCAGTGACCAATGCTGTCTCCTCACCCACTGGTTTGGGCTTTCAAGAAACGATTTACCGTGACGATAACTGCGACGGACAGCTGACGCCCGCAGAGCTGCTCATCACTGCCCCCATCAGTATGCGTGCAGCCAATGCCAACACTACCCCCGCCCTTACCAACCCTACGGTGGGCAATCCCTCGTTGGTGTGTATTGTGGTGCGCCAGTTTGTGCCAGCCAATGCAGGCGTGGGCGCAAGGCGCACCATCGGTGTGCAAGCCAGCTTTGACTATGCCGGTGCGATTGCCCCTGTAACCCTCACTGTGGCGGATTTGACAACCGTGGGCGGTGGTGCAACAGGGCTTGAATTGATCAAAACCGTTGACATAAGCCAAGCAGCCGCAGGCGCTACGCTCACCTATACCATCACGTTTACCAACCACAGTGCCCAGCCCATCACCAATTTGGTGATCAACGATGCCACACCGCCCTACACGGGTTTCTTATCTGCGGCTCTCGGATCTATTTCCCCTGTAAGTCTTGGCACTTGCACCAAGTTCAGCCCTGCATTGGTCACAGGGCAGCTGTGCAATCTGGTGGCGGGTGAAAATCCAGTGGGTCAATTGGCCGGGGGGGTGCGGTGGCAGTTTAGTGGCACTTTAGACCCAGGCGCATCGGGTGCGGTCAGTTTCAGGGTGCGGGTGAATCCGTAAGGCAAGCGCCGCACTGTCGCGCCTTGCTTGCTATTGGGGTTTGTGCTTACGTGCAAATCGCCATGCTGGCGTTGCGCAGTCAGGTTACCATTACAGGCTGTGCTGCTTGCCAAGTAATTGACCCATAAAATTTATCTACCAAACCACTATGAATAAACGATTTGCTCTTAAAACCGTAGCTGCATCTGCCCTATTGGCGTTGACATCGGGTGTTTTGTATGCCCAAAATTACCCCAATAAAGTGGTCACGCTGCAAGTGCCTTTTGCGCCCGGAGGCACCACCGATATTATTGCCCGCGTGATTGCTGAGCCACTGGGCAAGGCCTTGGGGCAGAGCGTGGTGGTGGTTAACAAGGCCGGCGGTGGCGGTGTGGTGGGGGCGAACGAAACTGCAAAAGCCAGCCCTGACGGCTACCAGTTGGGTATGGCCACGGTGTCCACCACGGCTGCCAACCCTGCCATCAACCCCAAAATGCCTTACAACGCGGCGACTGACTTTACGCCGATTATCAACATTGCCGCCACTCCAAACGTGATTGCAGTGAATCCGTCGTTTCCTGCCAAAGATTACAAAGCCTTCATCGCTGAAATCAAACGCAACCCTGGTAAATATGCCTACGCCTCGTCGGGCACTGGCAGCATTGGCCACTTGCAAACCGAATTATGGAAAGGCCTGTCGGGCATCTTTTTGACGCATATTCCCTACCGTGGTGCGGGTCCCGCACTCAATGATACGGTGGCAGGCCAAGTGCCAGTGATTTTTGACAACGTGCCCTCTGCCTTGCCGTTTATTCAAAGCAACCGCTTAGTGCCCATGGCGGTTGCTGCGCCGCGCCGTTTAGCCGCTATGCCCAATGTGCCCACCTTTCAAGAGCTGGGCTTGCCAGCGGTGAACCGCATGGCGTATTACGGTATTTATGGACCCAAAGGTTTGTCCAAAGAAGTGATAGACAAAGTCAACGCCGCCGTCCGCAAAGCACTAGAAGACCCAGCGGTGAAAAAGCGCATTGAAGACACCGGTTCGTTCATCATCGGCAACACCCCCGAGCAATTTGCCCAGCAAATGGCCGACGAGCTGGTGGTCTACAAAAAAGTGGTGGCCGACGCCAAGCTCAAACTCGATTGAGTGTTGGGTGGGCGATTTGGCCAAAGCGCCCGTTGAAAGCGACATCGACGCTTTTATTGATGCGCTGTGGCTAGAAGACGGCTTAGCCAAAAATTCACTCGCGGCTTACCGCCGTGACTTGTTCATATTTGCGCAGTGGCTCGCCGAAAACGCGAAACGCCAACTTCTGCAAGCCACCGAGGCGGATATTCACGGCTATTTTGCCTACCGCTTTGCGGCTGCGGCTGCCCAAAAAACCACGGCTAAAGCGCTGTCTGGCAGAGCGGATGCTGCCAAAGCCACCTCTAGTAATCGCCGATTGACTGTTTTTAAGCGGTATTACCGCTGGGCTCTGCGTGAGCGTTTGGTCGATGCTGACCCCACCTTGACGCTGGGCTCGGCCAAGCAGGCGCTGCGCGTGCCCAAATCGCTGTCCGAGGCGCAGGTGGTGGCGCTGATCCACGCGCCCGACGTGGCCACCGCGCTGGGTCTGCGCGACCGCGCCATGCTGGAGTTGATTTACGCCAGTGGTCTGCGCGTGAGCGAACTGGTGGGGCTCAAAACCATCGAATTGAGTTTGAATGACAATGTGTTGCGCACCTTTGGCAAAGGCAGCAAAGAACGCCTCGTGCCCTTTGGCGAGCTGGCCTGTGATTGGGTCAAGCGCTACCTGCATGAAGCCCGCCCCGAGATTCTCAAAGGCCAGCAAAGCGACGCGCTTTTTGTGACTGCACGCGGCGCGCATGCGGGGCAGGGCATGAGCCGCGTAGCATTTTGGCAAATTGTTAAAAAATACGCGCTGCTAGCGGGAATCACCGCACCGCTGTCGCCCCACACCCTACGCCACGCATTTGCCACGCATTTGCTCAACCACGGCGCAGATCTGCGGGCGGTGCAAATGCTGCTCGGCCATGCCGACATTTCAACCACCACCATTTATACCCATGTGGCACGGGAGCGGCTCAAAGCAGTGGTTAAGGCCAACCATCCACGGGGCTAAAGCGCTGGGTGTGCCATTGAATGCGACGCTAAATTGGCATTGTCACAGCAGATTCGGCATAGTTTGCTATTAAATTATGACTAATCTGCGGACAAAGCCCCCAACTCTGATTCACTAAACCCCGCCCGCCTGCGTGCCTCTAGGTTAAACGGCGGGCGCAGTTTGGGGGCTTCGTAGCGGGCCAGTAGCAGGGCAAAATACGCCACGGGTTCGTGCCCGTCGCGTGCGCACAGCCAGTTGTACCAGTGGTTGCCTATGGCCACATGGCCAACTTCGTCGCGCAAAATAGTGTCCAAAATCGCCACCGTGCGCAGCGCGTCAGGCGAGCCCACTTTGCGCAGTTTGGCTTGCATAGGCGGGGTGGCATCCAGCCCACGGGCCTCCAGCGTGCGGGGCACCAGTGCCATGCGGGCGGTGATGTCGTGTTTGGTTTTTTCGGTCATGTCCCACAGGCCGTTGTGGGCGGGGAAGCTGCCATAGTCGTGGCCAAGGCTTAGTAGCTGCTGCTGCAACAGGCCAAAATGTGTGGATTCCTCATACGCCACGCGCATCCAGTCAAGGTAATACTGCGCTGGCATGTCGGCAAAGCGCCAAACCGCGTCGAGCGCCAAGTTAATGGCGTTGAATTCGATGTGGCACACCGCATGCACCAAGGCGGCCAAGCCTTCAGGCGTGTAGGGGGAACGCTTGGGCACATTCAGATGCGTGAAAAGCAGCGGTTTGTCCGGTCTGCCGGGCAAATGACCAAGATCTATCAAGGGGTCATTTACTACTGAATATGTAGCAATAGATGACCACATGGCGGCGACATCTTGTGTTTTTTTCTTAAAATCACAGGTTTTCAACGCTGCGAGTGCGGCAGCGCGTAAGCGGGGAGCGTTTGGCAATGGCTGACAGGTTTGCATGCGATTTTGATCAATTGTTGTTATAATAAAAGTTATAACTTTTGGCGGTATGGCTGCCGAAGCCCTCATGCCTCGCCCTTATAGGAGTTTTTATGCAAGCCTTAAAAGTCACCCAAGTTGGAAATTCCCTTGGCATCATTTTGCCAAAAGAAGTGCTCGCGCGCCTCAAAGTGGGCAAGGGCGACCAATTATTTTTTACCGATGCGCCCGATGGGATGCGGGTGACGCCCTACAGCACCAGCACCGAAGACCAGTTGAAGGCTGGCAGACAGTTTATGCACGAATACCGCGAAACTTTTCGTGAGTTGGCCAAATGAACGACACGCAGTTTTGGCAATGGGTGAGCCGCGAAGTTTTGCTCACCCTGCATGATGAGAGCTTGGCCGAGCATGGTGGTGGCAGTGGAATTAGAGACGAAGGCTTGCTTGACTCCGCTCTTTTGCGGCCACTCAATGTAGTGGCCTATGGCAAACCCGATGCCGCTGAGCTAGCAGCGGCTTATGGTTATGGCTTAGCCAAAAACCACGCGTTTGTAGATGGTAACAAGCGTGCGGCTTTTTTGGCGATAGGTTTGTTTTTATACATGAATGGCTACCGATTAACCGCCAGTCAAGCGGATGCCACACGTACGGTGCTAGCAGTGGCGGCTAGTGAAATAGACGAAACCCAGTTAGCGCAATGGATTCGCAGCAATATGCGCGGAACTTGATTACCCTCAGGAGAAAAACATGGCAGTATACGAATTAGACGGCATCGCCCCCACACTGGGCGCGAACACTTGGATCGCAGACAGTGCCGACGTGATGGGCAATGTGACACTGGCGGACAATGCCAGCGTGTGGTTTGGCGCGGTGCTGCGCGGCGACAACGAGCCGATCACTATTGGGCTGAACTCCAACATCCAAGACCTGAGCGTCTTGCATTCCGACATAGGCTGCCCGCTCACGGTGGGCGACAACGTCACCATTGGCCATCAAGTGCAGTTGCATGGCTGCACGATTGGCGACGGTTCTTTGATCGGCATTCAATCGGTGGTCTTGAATAAAGCCAAGATTGGCCGCAATTGCATCGTGGGGGCTGGTTCGGTGGTAACTGAGGGCAAAGAATTTCCTGACAATTCGCTCATCATTGGGTCTCCTGCCAAGGTAGTGCGCACGCTCGACGATGCCACGGTAGAAAAACTCAAACTGAGTGCGCAGGGCTATGTGGGCAATGCCAAGCGCTTTGCCAAAGGGCTTAAGCGGATTGCCTGAGCCCACAGAGCTCCCCAATAACTGTCAGAAACCGACAGAAACCAACGCAACAGTTGGCTTGCAAAAATATCCTAAACAGAAAGAGCGACGTGTCTGAACTCCATCCCTTTTTATTTGACGGACTGCCCGTGCGCGGCTTGGTCGTTCGGTTGACTGACGCATGGCAAGAAGTGCTGGCGCGGCGCAGTGCCAACACACAAACGGGTGCATACCCGCCCCGTGTGCGCGAGCTGCTGGGTGAAATGTTGGCCGCTGGCGTGCTCATGCAAAGCAATATCAAATTCAACGGTGCGCTGGTGCTGCAAATAGTGGGCGACGGGCCGGTAAAAATTGCGGTAGCCGAGATTCAGTCGGATTTGAGCCTGCGTGCCACCGCAACGGTGCAGGGCGAGGTGGCGGTTGACTCCAAGCTCAGCGACATGGTCAATGTGCTCAACAAAGGGCGTTGCGCCATCACGCTCGACCCCAAAGACCGCCATCCAGGCCAACAAACCTACCAAGGCGTGGTGCCCTTGCATGGCGACCACCATGAAAAGCTAGAACAACTGAGTGACGTTTTAGAGCACTACATGCTGCAATCGGAGCAACTAGACACCAAACTGGTGCTCGCTGCGAACGACACAGTCGCCGCTGGTATTTTGATTCAGCGCCTGCCAATGGAGGGCGACAAAAACCTAGGCCGTTCGCGCGAGGACGATATCGGCTTAGACGAGGCCTTTAACCGGATTGCCACTTTTGCCGCCAGCCTCAAACGCGAAGAATTGCTAGGGCTGGACGTGGACACTATTTTGCACCGCCTGTTTTGGGAAGAAAAGGTGCTGCGCTTTGAACCGCGCACCCCGCGCTATGCCTGCACCTGCAGCCGAGAGCGGGTTTCGGGGATGCTGCGGCAACTGGGCGCGGCGGAGGTCGAGTCGATTCTGGCAGAGCGAGACAATGTCGAGGTGGGCTGCGATTTTTGCGGGGTGCAGTACCGCTACGACGCGGTAGACGCCGCCCAAGTGTTCACCGATGTTGCGGCGCGGATGCCAGGCCCCGACGTTCCTCAATAAGCTGGCTGAACAACTGGTGTTCGCACACGGGGTCTGAGCACTTGTCACACAGCCATTTCCATGCGGGTTGCACTTTAGCAGTTTTTTTTGCCAATGTCACCGTATTATGGTCATAGTTAGCTATTAATTTAGTAGTATTAATGGCTTGTAAGGCATGCTGTAATCGCACTGGCCCGAGTCCATATACGGTTGAAAAAGCCAGTCCAGCGCCAGTTAATGCCTTGCGAATCATCGCATCTACAACAGGGCGAACATGCGCACCGTCGCGCTGCAAGCCATCTGCCTGCCAAGCAATATCCAAGCCCATCAGCAAAATGCTGTCTGTGTCTTTGAGCGATGCCAGCGCCTGCGCATACAGGCTGGTGTCGCCAAACACGTAGTCGCTGTAAACGGCCGTCATCAGGGCGCAGGTGTCGGCAACCACCACCGTGTGCAGTGCGCAAGCCAATTGGATCTGGTTGGTTTGCTCCTTGGCGATGGCTAGCTGCTCATCGACACGCGGCGTACGCTGCGCCTTGCTGCACCATTGCCGTAAATATTCGTCTACCTTGCCAGTGCGCAGACCTTGGTCGTTGAAATGCAGCGCGAGCGCATGGGCCAAAGAAGATTTTCCCGTGCTTTCAGCGCCCAAAAGGGTGATTAACATAGCCTCAACTGCTTTGCCGAGGGGCTAAAAATACTGACCGCCATGCCCTCCAGCCCACCCCAGCCATGCAAGCAAACAGGCCATACAGCACAAAAGTAAGCCACAGCCCTTTATAGGCAAAAAGCGACATGCTGACAAGATTTACCAGAATCCAAATCGGCCAATTTTCAATGTACTTGCGTGCTAAAAGCACCGTAGCCACCACGCTCAGCGCCGTGGTAAAGCCGTCCCACCACGGCACGTCAGTCGCGGTGAAGTGGGATAAAAAACTTCCAAAAATAAGCCATAAAGCAAGGCTGGCGGCAATGGCTGCACCCAAACCCGCAGCGCCAAGTTGCTGGACGCGCAAATCGCTACCGTCTGGGCGCACACCGCGCAGCCATTGCAGCCAACCCCACAGCGCCGCCACCGCAAAAAAAACTTGCAGCGCGGCATCACCAAAGAGCTTGCTGCCCGCAAAAACCCCGCAATACAAAACCGAGCTGGCAAAGGCCAAGGGCCAGCCCCAGTGAATTTGGAGAATATTACACCCCACCATAGCCAAACCAAGCAGCGCTCCAATCAGCTCAGACCAGCTTGCAGGACTGTCCCATACGCTGAAGGCGCTGCTGTTTAAAAACCCTAAAAAAGCCTCTAGCATGGCAAAGTATCGACCTCGAATTAGCGTGCGATTTGCACCAAAATCTCATTGGGTTTGACCATGCCCAGTTCAAAACGTGCCTTTTCTTCCACCATTTCTAAGCCTTCTTTCAGATCTTTGACCTCGGCCTCTAATTGGGCATTGGCCAGCTTAGCCGCCGCATTACTGGTTTTCAGTGCATCCAGCTTGGTTTGCATCTGTGCCACAGAACTTAAACTGCCGCGCCCAAACCACAATTGCCCATGAAAAATCACGAGCAAAGCCAGTAAAACGGCAGGGATAAGACGCGTTGACATAGCAATCTACGCCAAGGCTCAGCGCAGGTTGTAAAAAGCCGCGCGGCCTGGGAAATGCGCCACTTCGCCCAAATCTTCTTCAATGCGCAAGAGTTGGTTGTATTTGGCCATGCGGTCCGAGCGGCTCATAGAGCCGGTTTTGATTTGGCCAGCGTTGGTGCCCACCGCAATATCAGCAATCGTGCTGTCTTCGGTTTCGCCACTGCGGTGGGAAATGACGGCGGTGTAGCCCGCGCGTTTGGCCATTTCAATGGCGGCAAATGTTTCGGTCAGTGTGCCAATTTGGTTGATTTTGATGAGGATGGAATTGGCAATGCCTTTGTCAATGCCTTCTTTCAAAATCTTGGTATTGGTGACGAATAAATCATCGCCCACGATTTGCACATTTTTTCCCAAGCGGTCAGTGAGGATTTTCCAGCCATCCCAGTCGCCCTCGGCCATGCCGTCTTCAATGCTGATGATCGGGTATTTGTCTACCCAAGTGGCCATCATGTCGGTCCATTCTTGGCTGTTCAGCGTCAAGCCTTCGGCCTCAAGGTGGTATTTGCCGTCTTTGTAAAACTCGCTGGCGGCGCAGTCTAGGCCAATGGCAATTTGCTCGCCTGCGGTGTAGCCTGCGGCTGCTATCGCATCCAAAATCATCACAATGGCCGCTTCGTGGTTTTCCACGGTGGGGGCAAAGCCGCCTTCGTCGCCCACGGCAATGCTCATGCCTTTGTCGTGGATGATTTTCTTGAGGGCGTGGAACACTTCAGCACCCCAGCGCACGGCTTCGCGAAAGCTGGGCGCGCCCACGGGAATAATCATCAGCTCTTGCAAATCCAAGTTGTTATTGGCATGCGCACCGCCATTGATCACATTCATCATCGGCACTGGCATTTGCACCGCTGCCATACCGCCAAAGTAGCGGTACAGCGGCAGGCCCGCCTCTTCGGCGGCAGCGCGTGCCACGGCCATGCTGACTGCCAGCATCGCGTTCGCGCCCAAGCGCGATTTGTTGTCGGTGCCGTCCAAGTCGATCATGGTTTTGTCTAAAAACGCCTGCTCCGATGCGTCAAGCCCCAGCACCGCCTCCGAAATTTCAGTGTTGATATGGGCCACTGCTTTGAGCACGCCCTTGCCCAAATAGCGGCTCTTGTCACCGTCGCGCAGCTCAATGGCTTCGCGCGAGCCTGTGGATGCGCCCGAAGGCACAGCAGCGCGACCCATCACGCCGGACTCTAACAACACATCACATTCCACAGTAGGGTTGCCACGCGAATCTAAAATTTCACGGCCTACGATATCGACGATTGCACTCATGCTAAGTTTCTCCAAGAATAAAAAATTTAAATGCCTTCTACCGCAATCATCCGCATCACCGCTGCGCCCTGGCGTGAATCGCGGGCTGCTGTGTATTCGGGTGAATGGGCATAGGCCTTGGCAGCTTCTAGGCTAGGGAACTTGAGCACCACCACACGGGTGGGCGCCCAGTCGCCCTCCAAAACCTCAACCTGACCACCGCGCACGCAAAGTTCAGCGCCGTGCACTTGCATGGCTATTGTCGAGAGTTTTTTATAGGTCTCGTATTGTTCTGGGTTCGTAACGGTGACGTGGGCAATGATGTAGGCGCTTGGCATAATTTAAATTCTCGGGATGTGGGGGGGAGCAAAATGAAGGATGCAGTTTCAGGAGGGGAATTGTGTGAACACTGGTTAGTTGTCAGGCCGCAAAGGCATTTTCTAAAAAACCATGCTTTTTGACTACGCGGTCCAGATCAACCAAACTTTCTAGCAGCGCTTGCATATGCTGGAGCGGCACAGCGTTAGGCCCATCTGACCACGCCTGCGAAGGCTGCGGGTGTGTTTCCATAAAAAGGCCTGTAACGCCCGCCGCCACGCCCGCACGCGCCAGCACGGGCACCATGTCGCGAGCGCCGCCGCTGCTTGTGCCCTGACCACCTGGCTTTTGCACCGAATGCGTTACATCGAACACCACAGGCGCTCCAGATTTGCGCATCTCGGCCAGCGAAGTCATGTCGGCCACCAAATTGTTATAGCCAAAACTCACGCCGCGCTCGCAGGCCATGAAGTTGTCTTCTGTCAAGCCTTTCTCCGCTGCTGCCGCACGCGCTTTGTCAATCACGTTTTTCATGTCCCAAGGGGCAAGAAACTGGCCTTTTTTGATGTTCACCGGTTTGCCCGATTGCGCGACTGCGCGAATAAAATCGGTCTGGCGGCACAGGAAAGCGGGCGTTTGCAGCACGTCCACTACGCTGGCGACTTGTTCAATATGACCCACTTCATGCACATCAGTAAGCACAGGCACATGCAACTGCCGACGCACTTCATCCAAAATTTTCAAACCCGCATCGATGCCCACGCCGCGCATGGTGCTGCCAGAAGAGCGGTTGGCTTTGTCAAACGAGCCTTTGTAAATCAGCGGTATGCCCAACTTAGAAGCCACCTCCTTCAAATGCCCCGCCACGTCCAACGACATCTGCAACCCCTCAATCGAGCAGGTGCCAGCTATCAGAAAAAAAGGCTGGTCTAAGCCGATATTGAACCCGCACAGCCTCATGCCGCTTCCTTGATCGATTTGAGTGTTTTACCCGCCGCCTTATGCGCAAGCGCCGCCTTCACATAGGCATTAAACAGCGGATGCCCGTCCCATGGGGTGCTTTTGAATTCGGGGTGAAACTGCACACCGATGTACCAAGGGTGCACATCGCGCGGTAACTCGACGATTTCGGTGAGTTGCTCGCGCTGGGTCAGGGCTGATATCACCAAGCCAGCCTTGCGCAGGGTGTCTAGGTAGTTAACATTCGCTTCGTAGCGGTGGCGGTGGCGCTCGGTCACCACATCGCCGTAAATGCTGTGCGCCAGAGAGCCCTTGGCTACATCAGAGCTTTGTGCGCCTAGGCGCATGGTGCCGCCAAGGTCGGATTTTTCGTTGCGGGTTTTGATCGAGCCGTCGGCATCTTTCCATTCGGTGATCAAGGCAATGACGGGGTGCGGGCAATCGGGGGCGAATTCGGTGCTGTTGGCATCGGTCAGGCCGGCCATGTTGCGGGCGTATTCGATGGTGGCCACTTGCATGCCCAGGCAAATGCCAAGGTAAGGAATTTTGCTTTCGCGGGCGAAGCGGGCGGTGGCAATTTTGCCTTCAACGCCGCGCGGGCCAAAACCGCCGGGCACCAAAATAGCATCGTATTTGGCCAATTGCGCAGCGCTTGCCGCGTCAATGGTCTCTGAGTCAAGGTGGTCGATATTGACCTTGGCATGGTTTTTGAGGCCAGCGTGTTTGAGCGCTTCGTTGAGCGATTTGTAGCTGTCCGACAAGTCTACATATTTGCCCACCATGGCAATATTGACTTCGTGCTGTGGGTGTGCCACTTCGTGCACCAGCGAGTCCCAGCGCTTTAAGTTGGCGGGCGGAGTATTGAGGCGCAGCTTGTCGCAAATCAGGCCGTCCAGCCCTTGCTCATGCAGCATGCGGGGCACTTTGTAAATGGTGTCCACATCCCACATGCTGATCACGCCCCAAGGCTGCACATTGGTAAACAGCGATATTTTTTCGGCCTCTTCCGCGGGAATAGCGCGGTCGGCGCGGCACAGCAGCGCATCGGGCTGGATGCCGATTTCGCGCAGTTTTTGCACGGTGTGCTGGGTGGGCTTGGTTTTGAGCTCGCCCGCCACTTTAATAAAAGGCACATACGTGAGGTGCACAAAGGCCGTATTGCCCACGCCCGCGCGCAGGCTCAGCTGGCGCACCGCCTCTAAAAATGGCAGCGATTCAATATCGCCCACCGTGCCGCCAATTTCCACGATGGCGACATCGACACCCACCGCGCCGCGCTTGATGTAGTCTTGAATTTCGTTGGTGATGTGCGGAATCACCTGCACGGTTTTGCCCAGGTAGTCGCCACGGCGCTCTTTGTCTAGCACCGACTGGTAGATTTGACCCGTGGTGAAGTTGTTGGACTTCTTCATGCGGGTGTTGATAAAACGCTCGTAATGGCCTAAATCAAGGTCGGTTTCTGCGCCGTCGTCGGTGACAAATACTTCACCGTGTTGCAGCGGCGACATGGTGCCGGGGTCGACGTTGATGTAGGGGTCGAGTTTGATGAGGGTGACAACCAGGCCGCGCGATTCAAGAATAGCGGCCAAGGATGCGGAAGCAATGCCTTTACCCAGAGAGCTGACGACTCCGCCAGTGACGAAAACAAATTTAGTGGATTTGGCAGTGCCCACAGGAGCGGATAGCGACGATGCGTGTGTCATACGGGCCTTGGTGGAAATTCCGATTATAGAAGAAGCGCCAGCGCTTAGGCTTTGTGGCGCATTTCAGCAGATCAAAAAAATACTGACTTCAAAACCCGCTAGGCGTGTGGGCAACAGGCGGCGCTAGGGGCGCTGGCGTGTCGTCTAATCGGTTCATCCAATAGGCGTTGAGGCAGGCAATTAGCAGATAAACCAAAAGCGCACCTTGGGAAGCCACCCAAAAGTAAAACGGCATTCCAAAAAATCTAAAGTTTAAATCTTTGGCAAAAAAAGCCACCACAAAGGTCACGCAGAAGCCTAGCACCAGTAAAAACGCGGTAATGGCCATTTTTTTGCGCCAATGTGGCGCAACGGGGCTTGAAAGTTGAGGGGCTGAGGTAGACATAAGTCTGACATGATACATTGCGCGGTATGAATGAACTAGCTGGTAAACACATTGTTTTAGGACTCACAGGCGGCATAGCAGCCTACAAAGCGGCTGAACTTTGCCGTGCGTTGATCAAAGAAGGGGCCACGGTGCAGGTGGTGATGACGGCGGGGGCCGAGCAATTTATCACCCCTGTGACCATGCAGGCGCTGTCTGGCCGCAGCGTGTACACCAGCCAGTGGGATGCGCGCGAGGCCAACAACATGCCGCATATCAACCTGTCGCGGGGCGCTGATGCTATTCTTATTGCACCTGCCAGCGCCGACTTTATGGCCAAACTGCTGCACGGCGCGGCCGACGATTTGCTTAGCCTCATGTGTTTGGCAAGGCCGCGAGCCGACAGTGTGCAGGGCGCGGCCAAACCTGTGCCGCTCTTGGTAGCGCCCGCCATGAACCGCGAAATGTGGTCGCACCCCGCCACCCAGCGCAACATGGCGCAGCTGGCGGCTGACGGTGCACACCTCTTGGGTGTGGGCAATGGCGACCAAGCCTGCGGCGAGACGGGCGATGGCCGGATGCTGGAGGCGCAAGAGCTGCTAGAGGAAGTAATCGCGTTTTTTCAACCCAAAACGCTGGTTGGCAAGCATGTATTGGTCACCGCGGGCCCCACTTTTGAGGCAATAGACCCTGTGCGCGGCATCACCAATTTAAGCAGCGGCAAAATGGGCTTTGCCATTGCCCGCGCCGCGCGAGAGGCGGGCGCACAGGTGACGCTGGTGGCTGGCCCCGTGCATTTGCCCACGCCGCGCGGCGTGCAGCGCATCAATGTGCAGTCTGCAAGAAATATGCACGATGTCACCGTAAAATGGTCAGAGTTAGCTCATATATTCATAGCAACTGCAGCGGTGGCCGACTGGCGGCCTGCGGCAGCAGCTGACCAAAAGATTAAAAAAGATGGCTCGGGCAAAACGCCCGTTTTAGAGTTTGTAGAAAACCCCGATATCTTGGCCAGCATTGCCGCATTGCCCAGAGCCACCAGCGGCGAACTGTTCTGCGTGGGCTTTGCCGCCGAGAGCGAAAACCTGCTGGCCCACGCGCAGGCCAAGCGCATCCGCAAAGGCGTGCCGCTGTTGGTGGGCAACATGGGGCCCGCCACTTTTGGGCAAGACGACAACGCCCTGCTGCTGATTGAGGCCAATAAAGTCACCGAGCTGCCGCACAACTCCAAGCGCCTACTTGCTAGACAATTAATAGCGCATATTGACCATATGACGGCGACATAGGCCTAAAAACCTTAAAAATATCTCGTAAACACTGTTTTGACCATGAAAATCGACATCATCATCAAAGACCAGCGCTTGGTCGGCAATTTGCCTGCCTACGCCACCCCCGGCAGCGCGGGGCTAGACCTGCGCGCCTGCCTAGACGCGCCGCTTACCTTGCAGCCCAACGCTTGGCAGCTTGTGCCCACGGGCCTGTCCATCTATTTGGCCGACCCCGCCTACGCTGCCATGATCCTCCCGCGCTCGGGCATGGGGCACAAACACGGCATCGTGCTGGGCAATTTGGTGGGCCTGATCGACTCCGACTACCAAGGCCAGCTCATGGTCAGCGCATGGAACAGAAGCCCCGTGGCCTTCACCATCGAGCCCATGGAGCGCATCGCCCAGCTGGTGATCGTGCCCGTGGTGCAAGCGCAGTTCAATGTGGTGACCGAGTTTCCCGCGTCCCAGCGCGGGGAGGGCGGGTATGGGTCTACGGGGAAGGCGTGAGCGGGCTTTTTCGCTTACACATCAAGCTGCGCCAACCAATCGGACGCATCGCGCAACTGCACCGTCCCCCAGTCTTGTGCATGGCGCTGGTTGCGCAGCAACTGCACGGCTTGCGCCTGAGGGTGCTCGCGGGCAAAGCGCATGAGTGCGGCATGGGGTTTGCTATCTGAGAGCTTGCATTCAACCAAATGCGTCAGATGCGGATCGGTAAAGCTGCTTTGGCTGAGCGCAAAATCCACTTCGGCACCGTCTTTGGTGCGCAGGTAGTGCAGGTCGGCATTCAGGCCTTTGGCATCGCGTTGCCAATGCACCAGTTTGAGCAAGTGGCAGGCCACTAAATTTTCAAAGCGCACGCCCTCGTCGCCTTGCACCAAGCCCGTGTCAAAAAAATACACCTTGGGTTGCTGCAGGGTAGAGCGGGCGATATTGCGGCTGTAGGGGCGCACCGTGAACACAATGTAGAGCGCCTCCAAAATCTCTAAGTAACGTGTGAGCGTTTTGGGCGAAACCGCCATGTCACGCGCAATCGAGGCAATCGACAGGGGTGAACCCACCCGCGCTTGCAAAGTTTGCGCAAACAGGCGCATGGCATTGACCTCGTTCACGCGGGAGAATTCAAGCACATCTTCGCGGATCAAATCCGTGAAATAGGTATTGCGCCAGCGCTGGGCTTCTTCAGGGTCAGCGGCCAAGGCTGGCTCTGGAAAGCCACCGCGTTCTAGTAAATGTGTCACCGCTTGACTGGGGGATGCGCTGGTTTGCTCGCACCATTCGCGCACAGAAATCGGGTGCAAGCGCCAAGCAAAATAGCGCCCCGCCAGCGATTCACCCGCTTGGCGAAATGTGTCCATGCGGGCGCTGCCTGTCACCAAGATCTGTTGGGCCATGCCGTCTTCTTGGTGACGGCCATCAAACACGCCTTTGAGCCAAGACTTCCAATTTGGCATTTTGTGGATTTCGTCGAACACGACCAATGGCGCACGCTGCGGCCAAGTTTGCGCGAGTATGGTGGCTCTGTCGGCTGGCGTGTCGTAGTTCAAATACACGCAGCCCGCGCGCGCTTGCACGAGCAGCTTGCTTAAGGTGGTCTTGCCAACTTGCCGCGCGCCAGTGAGTATGACCATTTTTTTACTCAGATCACGGGCAATTCGGTCGTCAAGGTAGCGCTTCATGCGACTATTTTATCTTTAATTCCATATTAGTCGCGACTTTTTAGGATTTTCATTCAAAAATTACGCTTTTTTTTGAAAGTGCTTGTTCTGGTGCGCCCGATCAGCGTTTTGTCTCTCCCGCCACTCCCTCATGGCGGGCATACCGCAAATCGGTCGGACGGGAGAGCCAAAACGCTGATCGGGCTATGCTCGCTTTTAGGTTTTAAACCCGGAATCAACCGCTTTTAGTGCTGAATTTACTATTTAATTAGTAGCGCAGTATGACCTTTTGACGGTGACATCGGCACTTTTTCTTCAAAAATGCATGCAATACTAATTGCGAGTGCTTGGGCTGCTGCATCCCTAGGGTTTAAAAATGCGCTGACGACAAGCTTGCTGTCAAGAATGATGGCCTTACGCAAAGCATTCGTCTATGCGTTGGTTGATATCTTGCGCACCGTTTGCATTGCACGGATGTTGCGGACAAACGCAATTCTTCGTCATTAATTGCATCAATTTAACCATGTAATTTGGTTGCAAAATATTCAAATTCCACGGTTAATGAAATACCGTTTTCTTCAAAACGCGGGGACAGCACCATTGGTTTAGGTTGTATCGATGTACCCATGCTCCAGTGCAGCACCTTCGTTCTCAAAGATTGCCATAGCCGTACACATGCGCTTGAACCCCAGTTTTTTGTAAAACAGCTCCTTTCCTGGCACAGAATACAAAATGATTTTCTTGTGCCCAGTCGACAAGCTTATAAGTTTTAAAACGATTTGCTTACCAAGGCCCAAGCCCTGATGGCTTGGGAGCAGGGCAACGTCGCAAATGTATGAGCAGTCGACCCCATCTGCAACAGCTCTGCCAGCACCCACGAGTTTGCCGTCTTCGAAGACAAAGCACTTGAACATGCTGTTTGTGAATACAGTTTTTAGGTCGACAGGGTTTTTGTTTCCAAGCGGGGCGGCTAAATAAAGCGCTGCAAGCTCGACCCAGTCGAGATTGTCTATCGAGTGTGACCAGATTTGCGGCATTTCGTGCTCCTTGTGAAACTTAACCTTGGCGCTCAGCTTCAGCGAGGGTTAGGCCTCGACGTACAGCACTGCATTGCGCCTTGGGTTAACAGCGCACTTGAGGCCAACTTCAAACGCAGGGTGCTGTGCAACTACTTCTTCTACGTCAACATCATTGACGCGTATCGAATCGATTTGCTGCAGAAAACAGTAGTTAGTTCCAAGCACATGTATCTGCATTCCCTTCTTCAGCCTCGCTTCGCTCTCTATCTGCGCGACGAACGCTCCACTCTTCTTGAAAACCTCGGTAACTTCACCAATTTTTCGAACCTTGCCGGCGTTAGCCTTGAGAAGTAATAGTGACTTGTGCAAAAACGATGAGATTGCCAGAATGAGGCTTTTCATGAGTTCGCAGAATCTTTGAAGGTTGTCCTTTCCTTGCAGATCGTCCAGAATCCCGTGGGCCGCGTCATTTCGAATCTGTACAAACGCCCTTAGTTCGGCATCCAGTTGCTCAGAAACGGAATCGCGCTCTGTGTACAGTGACATAACTGCGTCATTTTGCGCGAGCCAAGCCCGTATCCCGGTGAGTTGAATTCGCCCTAGCAGCAACTCCAATACATTTAGTCGAAGGTTCTGTTCGTGGCGAATCAGGGCCTCAGTGACAAATCGGTACTTTGGCTCGTTGGTTAGTGCCTCATGATACCAAAGGACTACGCTTTCGTGAGTGAGGTGGCTATACCTCTCATTGTCAATCTTGCTCAGGATATGCGATATTCCGATTCGGTAATCTGACTTCAGCTCTGTGGACAACGATTCATAAGAAGATATCTCCGGAATTGCGTCCAAAAAATCAGAGAGAATTGTCTCTACGAAGTTTTCGTAGATTGCATATAAGCGAGTGACGCACGACGAAACCGCGTAAAGCTTGATGCGTAGTCGTGTCTCGCTCGCTTTGTCATTGCTAACCGATTCATGTATTGGAATCAATTCTTCGACAATGCGAACTTGTTCGATGGTATTCGCCGTCAGAGCGTCAAACATCCATAGCCTCAGCTTCCGCGCGGAATATCTGGCGGAAGAGATCAATTCGGTTCTCCAGATCCCGTTTCGTACTGGCCCTGCCAGTCACTGCGGCGACGCCTTCGCGGACGAATAGGTCGATTGTCCTATCGACAATCTGTGTCTTTCTATCCCTCAGCAGAGAATGCTGGTCTGCAAACTCCGAGAGTGGGACCATGATGGCGTCGTACATGCCCTTGGTTGCTTTGCCGACCCACTCTCCGCCTTCGTAAACTCTGAACACGTTGTCGCCGAATATGGCATGGGCACACTCAAGCGTGGACTTATAAAGCGGCACAAAAAATGCGATGTCATCTGCATCAAAGGATTTGCTTCGTATCACGTAAAGATCTAAGAAGCCTTGCACTCCATATTTGTACTCCTTCATGTGGCGAAGAGCGAAGAAGCGAAGTACGACTTCGATGTCTTCCATTTTCTTGAAGAACGCGTATTCGTAGACAGGTTGTTTGTGGTCTGTCAATTCTTCCGGCTCGAATCTTGGCAATCCCCAGATGCGTCTGAAAAGTTCGCCACGCGCCAAATCGTAGAGCATTTCGTTGAACGGGCCGTTGCTGAGTGAATTGCGGATCTCTTGTCGCTCTAGCTTGACGCCACCCGTGTTCAATCTCTCGAACACCAGTTGCCTGAGGAAGATGGCTTCTTCTTCATCTGGCGCAGATTCCTTAAGTAGAACTATTGAGGATATTGATCGACGGTCAAGACCAGCCCGAATCTTGTTGGGCAGTTGCAGATATGTTAGACCGTTTAGCTCAGGCCAAAGATCCAACCCGGTTAATGCGAATCGATTGTTGTAGAAATCAGAGATTGCGGTAATTCGCTGCTGTCCGTCCATTACCTCATAAGAGTTGTACGCCCGCTCATAAAGGAAGATCGGTGGAACCGGAATGTTAATAATGAACCTGATTAGTTACCTGCCTCAGACAGCCCTTAAAACCGTCAAAGGATGAGGTTTAGTAGTCACCGCAGCGCGAAGCAGCCGAGGCACCATGGCAGCCAAATCAAAGCGGCGATTAAAGCGATAAGCAAACTCAGCCAAA
>JANOYR010000054.1:0-1702 GCA_031428975.1 Polaromonas sp.
GCCAAAGGCGGCGTGCAAGGGCGCGAGATTGAGCTGCAAACCATGGATGATAAAAATGACCGCAAAATAGCCGGCGAGAACGCGAAGACCTTGCTTAGCAACAAAGATTTGGTGGCGCTGTTTGGCTTTGCATCGGCTACGCTCAGTCTCGATGCGTTGCCTCAGGCAACGGCCAAAGAAGTTCCGTTCTTTGCCCCCTTTTCCGGCGCCAATGCGGTACGTATAAACAATCCCGTCTTGTTTACAGTACGTGCCTCTTACGGCGAGGAGTTAGAGAAAATGCTGGGTTTTTGGACTAGCTTGGGTTTTAAGCGCGTCGTTGTAGTGCACTACGACGATGAGGTAGGCAAGCAAAACTTAGCCTTAGTCACTCAGTTTCTGAAAGCAAACGGTTTGACGCCACAGGCTTTTTCCATCGCCCGTAATATTGCGTTGAACCAAACTCATGCGCATGCTGTGTCTGACTTAAAGCCCGAAGTTATCATCTCCACCGTGTTATCCGGTGCGGCGGCGCAGCTACAAAAAGAGCTCATAGCCATGCAGCGCATAATTCCTACATCTAGTCTGTCATTTGTCGGGGCTGACCAATTCATCACTGCTGCTGGGCAAGCCAGTGCAGGTGTGTCGATTGCACAAGTTGTGCCCAGTGCCAGCTCCCAGTTGCCGGCTGTGCGTGAATGCGCCAAGGCGCTGGAGCTTGCTGGCAGCAAAACCCCCATGAATTCCACCCAGCTAGAGGCCTGTTTTGCGGCCAAAATCTTGGCTGAAGGTATACGTCGTGCCCGCAAGCCAGTTACGGCGCAAACCGTATTGTCTGCGCTTACCAACCTAGGCACCTACGATTTAGGCGGCTTTAAAGTGAGCTTTGCACCTGGTGCTCAGCACGGCAGCAAGCTGGTAGAGCTGGCCATGGTCACTCGCGACGGTAAGCTCAACAGCCGCTAAGCGAATTTCTTAGCTTCGCAAAAAAACCAATATTTACACACCCTATGACCTCACTCCAATTCGCCTCCCGCCTAGACAATGTCAGCACCTCCGCCATCCGTGAGATTTTCAAGCTTTTGGGTCGCCCCGGCATCATCAGCTTTGCGGGCGGTTTTCCTGATCCGGCACTGTTTGACCTAGATGGCATACGCGAAGCTACTAACAAAGCCCTGAGCGACGAAGGCCAGTGGGGCGCACGCGCCATTTTGCAATATGGCCCCACCGAAGGCTGGGGTCCACTCAAAGAAGTGATTAGCCAACATATGGCTACCAAAGGCATAGCAGTGCAGCCCGACGGCCTTATCACCACCACAGGTAGCCAGCAAGCGCTAGATTTGATCGCTACCACCATGATTTCCCCGGGCGACAAAGTGATTGTGGAAGGCCCCACATTTTTAGCCACTATTCAGTGCTTTCGCCTGTATGGCGCAGACTTGGTGAGCGCCCCCATTGATGCCGACGGCGTGAAAGTGGATGAGCTAGAGCGCCTGATTATTGAGCACAAGCCCAAGCTGGTTTACCTGATTCCCACCTTTGGCAATCCCAGCGGTGCCACGCTCAGCCTGGCACGGCGCAAACGCATTCTGGAAATCGCAGTGCGCACCCGAACATTGATTGTGGAAGACGACCCTTATGGCGAGTTGTATTTTGAGCAAGCGCCACCGCCGAGTCTGCTGGCCTTGAGCGATCAGGTGAGCGGCAGCCGCGACTGGCTGGC
>JANOYR010000055.1:0-8209 GCA_031428975.1 Polaromonas sp.
TTCAGACAGGAAAAAATGGGTTTCGCCGCGCGTGAGCGTGCTGCCTTCAATGCCGTTGGAATTGAATGTCCAGTCGATGCGCAGGCGCTTGACGATGGTTTCCCACAGGTTGGGGTCTTGGTGCTTTTTGGCGTTGATCTGTACGCGCTGCGCATCGGCTTGCGCGAATTTGTCTTGCAAGTGGATTGGGGTGGGGAGATTAGTCATACCAGTTGTCACCGCGGTTTACCTAGCAATCGCCTGAGATAGTGTTTGTCTCCATTTTCAGTGGGCATGAATAAGACGCTGTCTGGAGAAGTATTGTCAAACTCCTCGACTGAGCGGCGCTTGGCCATTGGTGTCTTACCAGAATGAAATACAAAATAGCGACACTCCCAGTCCTTTATGGTTTCCCCTTTGCAATAATTGTTAAGTAATGCATCAAGATAATCTAAAAAGCAATGCGCCCCTCGAAACTGCTGCGCAACCTCATGGCGTTCCGGCTCGCTTGACTTGAGCTCGATGCACATGATGTAAGGGCGCGAATCTACCTCACAAAAGGCGATGGCATCACAGGCTCTGTGTAACGAGTCATGCGGTGCAAAAAGTGTTTCGCCTGGAAATTTGCATTCGTCGTATTGGATATAAAACGCCGAAGCTCCTACGCTATCTAAACTGACTGAGCGCAACGTGGCTTTTTTGTCTTTTTCTCGAATGTGCAACTTGCTATCGTGACAATGCTGAATTTTATGGCTATGTAAAAGCGATTTGATGGCATCGAAGGTGCGCGATACAGCCATCAAACCGCTCCGTATCGCAGTGCGTCTTGCATATTGTTCATATCGGTGATAGTGCTATCGAATATTTCAGCAGAAAACCCTAGCTTTTCGTCTGGCGTGAAGCACTCTAGCGTTGACAGAGCGCCTTTTTTGACGCGCCCTGCAACCGATTTCGCTTTTCCATTGGCGACATACAAACGAATTTTTTCAGTGCTCAAATATTCATTGTGCCCATAGCCGTGCCTCTCGCGCACGGCTTGAACATGGGGCAAGTCGCGCGCCAACATAATGAGGGTGTTGAACTCACGCAGCATGGTGTCGCTATGGGTGGTTATTAATACCTTAACGCCTAGGTTAACCAGCTTTGCCAAAAATCTGGCAAATACGCGCTGATTTTCTGGGTGAAGATTGAGCTCAGGTTCGTCTACAAGCAACATTTGCCCTACTGCTGCTTGCGCTTTGAGCCAATACCAGATCACCACAAGGCTTCGCGCTGCGCTAGATGCCTCGCTAAGGCGCAGCCTTGTGGTTGTGCCTTTGGGCACAAAGTGAGTCACGCCGTTTTTGTTGGTCTCATATCGGCCACCAGCTATGGCCTCAAAATCTGCGCTTAGTGCAGGGTGCTGTTCTAGCAGACCACTGGAGAATCCTTCAAGTGAGCCGAAACGGTTAACAAATTGCACATTGTGCTCCACTGGCAAGGGGTAGCCGTCTTTATATATAGCTTCAAACAGTTTCGCAGGATGCAAGTCGTGCTTGTTGGCATCCATGGTGGAGAGGTAATTGACTATTTTGTTTTTAGTCAGATTGAGTTCTTCTTTAAAAATGACTGCGCCTGTGCGCTCGGTGCTAACCATGAAGACTTCGGGCAGATACGGTGCTAGCACCGCTTCGAGTAGCGCTTGACTGACGAAATCTTCCAATACAAAGCTGGGAAACTCTCTGCTCTTGTCATCGCTCACTGCGACTAGCTGCACCACACTGCTGTTACCAGTTTTTTCTGCAGAAAATAGAATTTTTCCTTTTTCGCTACGAAAGTCTTTTTTGAAGGCCGGTACTTGCCACGCGTTATCTAAATCAAAATCAAAAGTAATCTCTGTGTTTTTAAATCTATCTACAGACGCGCCAAGTGCCCTAGGCAAAAAATCTTGCCAGCGTGTGCTAGTTTTTGATTTAATTTCCATCCACTGTTCTGCGAATTTCTTTTGTAAATCAACCGATACTGCTCCATCAGCATTTAGTTTTGCCATGTCATCAGGATCTACTTGCCATGTGAATAGATGGCGCCAGGTAGACAAAAAAGCATAAATTGCATACGTTGCGTATGTCTTGCCTGTGTTGTTACGACCACAAATAACCGTCAGTGGTGCTAGCTCGATCGTTGCTTGGTCAATAGCGCCCAAGTGCGAAAAATTGAATTTCATGTGGTGGTCTTTGGTCGGTCTAGTGGAAGTCTCAGATGCTCGGTTGTCGATGTTGGGCTGAAATGTATGGATTCAGGTTGCTCTGTAGCATTATTAACCAATCTGCTGCACCAAGCATTGGTCGATATTCTTTCTTGTTTATCCGTCATTCACACAAAATTTTTGAGTTGCGGATTGAGGCTAACAGTCAGAGCTTTCAATTTCATATATTTCTCTTGTACAACCAGTTTTCAACCTTCAAATTCGGCACACGCCGAAATTCTGCCTCGTTGTCGGTCACTACCGTGCAGCCCAAGGCCAGAGCGTGTGCTGCAATGAGGGTGTCATTAGCGCCTATAGGTGTGCCATTTTTCTCTAGCGCCCAACGGATGCTGGCGTAGTGCTGCGCTACCGCTTCGTCAATGGGCATCACCCTAAGGCCTCGCATTTGGTGCGCATAGGCTGCTTGTAATCGGGTGGAGGGGCGCTTGGTCAGGCCAAAGAGTAATTCACTTTGTACCAAGACGCTGGTGCAAATCATGTCAATATCGTTGCGGTTTTTGAGGCTTTGTAAGCGCTGTGCCACCACACCATCGGCATTGTGCATCATGTGGCAGATGGCATTGGTGTCGAGCAGGTAGCTGGTGCTCATAGCACAACGTCTTCCATTGGCAATAAGCCGTCGTCAACGTCGGGAAATTCGTCTTCGCAGGGGCCTAGTTTGCGGATTTCCTCCAGTGCCAGCAGCATGGCTGCTACCGAGCCCTTGGGCGGCAAGGCGGGCGCTGCGGGTTCAAGCACCAGCGTGTTGCCTACCTTACGCATCACGGCATCGTTGGTGGCAAATTCAAACTCTTTGGGAATGCGCACCGCTTGGTTCGCGCCGTTGCGAAACAGGCGGACTTGGCGTGGTTCATCGTTGCTTGGGCGGGCTTTGGTCAGCATAGGTAGTCCTTGCTAATTTGGAAAATGAATTTTAGCATAGGCTGCGGCATATGCTAGCAATGCTTGGCGCGGTGGACTTGTGTGAAGCGCAGGTAAAAGCTGGGGAAATCCGTGTTTGCCAACGCGCCAATAGTCAACGCAGCATCCAAGCCCGCGTTGTACAAACAACCGCACTGCATCCATCATTTTGAAAGAAGTATCCTGCGGCTTACCGGAGAAAACTGCCATGCGTTCTATCAAAACTTATCTAGGTGCTGTGCTGTTGGGGGCTGCGTTGCTCTTGGTGGGCTGCGGCGGTGGAGGCTCTGGCCCTAGCGTGGCGGTAGCGGTGGCCGTTGCGCCGCCGCCCGTGGCGTTTGACGTGATCATGTATGCCAATGGCGTGCAGGTGGCCGGGGTAGAGGTGTTGCCCGGTGAGGAGCAAACGGTGTATTTGCCAGCAGGCCAGAGCTTTGTGCTCGATTCGTCCGATCCTGTGGCTTGGAGTTTGGTGGTGGGCGGCGTGGCGGTGCCAGGTTCGGGCAACACGATTCACTACGCGGGCGCCACCGTGGTGCAAACGCGCACCACAGACTACCAGTTTGCCGCCAAAACCTTTTTCACCACCCAAGCGCCCCTGCAAACGCCGGTGGGCTTGGTGTTGTATGCGACTGCTTTAAACGCCCCCAGCCAAGTGGCCAAAATTAACGTTGTGCTCACGAACTAAGCGCTGCAGCAGCCTCCTGCGCCTTGGGCTGCCCTAAGCTGCGCAGCACATCGCGCACCATTTGGGCGCGGGCTTGCGGGTCGGGCAGCTCGCGCTCGATGCGCAATTTGTCGTTGCTGGCCAGTTTGATGTGTTTGTTTTTTTGAATCAAATGGATGATGGCCATGGCGTCAATCGGCGGGTCTTTTTTAAAGGTGATGGTCGTCACCCCTGGTGCTGCATCGACCTTGATCACGCCATAAGGGCGGGCCAACACGCGCAGGCGGTGTACATCAATCAGGGTTTGCGCTGCGGGCGGGAGCTTGCCAAAGCGGTCGACGATTTCTTCTAGTAATCCATCGATTTGGTCTGCCGTTTTGGCAGTAGCCAGCTTTTTGTAAAAGCTCAGGCGCAAATGCACGTCGCCGCAGTAGTCGCTGGGCAGTAGCGCTGGCGCGTGCAGGTTGATCTCGGTGGTGGCGTGCAGGGGCGCGAGTAAATCAGGTTCTCGCCCCGCTTTGAGCGAGCTTACCGCCTCGGTCAACATCTCGTTGTAGAGCTGAAAGCCGATTTCCAGCATGTTGCCGCTCTGGTTTTCGCCCAGCACCTCGCCTGCGCCGCGAATCTCTAGGTCGTGCATGGCCAAATAAAAGCCGCTGCCTAGCTCTTCCATTTGTTGAATAGCCTCAAGCCTTTGGGTAGCGTGCTTGGTGAGGCTTTCAATGTCGGGCACCATCAAATACGCATAGGCTTGGTGGTGGCTGCGGCCCACGCGGCCGCGCAGTTGGTGCAACTGGGCCAAGCCAAACTTGTCGGCGCGGCTCATCACAATGGTGTTGGCCGTGGGCACATCAATGCCGGTTTCGATGATGGTGGAGCACAGCAGCAGGTTATAGCGCTGCGCCACAAAATCTTTCATCACCCGCTCTAGCTGGCGCTCCGGCATTTGGCCATGCGCCACGGCTATGCGGGCTTCGGGCAATATTTCTTCTAGTTTGGCGCGCCGGTTTTCAATGGTTTCTACTTCGTTGTGCAAAAAGTAGACCTGCCCACCGCGCTTAAGCTCGCGCAGCACGGCCTCGCGGATCACACCTGTGCCCTCGGTGCGCACAAAGGTTTTGATAGCAAGGCGGCGTTGTGGGGCGGTCGCTATCACCGATAAATCCCGCAAACCCTCGAGCGCCATGCCCATCGTGCGGGGTATGGGTGTGGCCGTGAGCGTGAGCACATCGACCTCGGCGCGCATGGCTTTCATGGCCTCTTTGTGGCGCACGCCAAAGCGGTGTTCCTCGTCGATGATGAGCAATCCGAGGTCTTTGTATTGGACGCTGGCACTGAGCAATTTGTGGGTGCCCACCACAATGTCTACGCTGCCATCGGCCAAGCCTTTTACAGCAGCGGTGATTTCTTTGGCGCTTCTAAAGCGGCTCATCTCCATCACTTTGACTGGCCATTTGCTAAAGCGGTCGGTGAGCGTGGCGTAGTGTTGCTCGGCAAGCAGGGTGGTGGGCGCCAAGATGGCCACTTGTTTGCCGCCCGTGACGGCGATGAAGGCCGCACGCAGCGCGACCTCGGTTTTGCCAAAGCCCACATCGCCGCAGACCAGCCTGTCCATGGGGCGGGGCGAGACCATGTCTTGTATGACGCAGTGAATAGCCGAGCGCTGGTCGGCGGTTTCTTCAAAGCCAAAATCATTGGCAAAGGTTTCGTAGTCTTGCGGCGAGTAGCGAAACGAATGGCCTTGGCGGGCTGCGCGGCGGGCATATATATTGAGCAGCTCGGCGGCGCTGTCGCGCACCTGCTCGGCGGCGCGGCGTTTGGCTTTTTCCCACTGGCCAGAGCCCAAACGGTGCAGGGGCGCTTCTTCGGCGCTCACCCCCGTGTAGCGGCTGATTTGGTGCAGCTGGCTGACTGGCACATACAGCGTGGCATCGTCGGCATACTCTAAATGCAAAAACTCTTGCATGGCGGGGCTGCCGTCGGGCATTTTTTGGCCCACATCCATGTTCACCAAGCCTTTGTAGCGGCCAATGCCGTGCTGGCTGTGCACCACCGGGTCGCCCACATTGAGCTCGGCCAAGTCTTTGATGAGCGCCTGTACATCGGTGACTTGTTCTTGCTTTTTGTTGCGCCGCCGCGCTGCGCCGCTCACTGCAAACAGCTCGGTTTCGGTCACCAAGTCAATGCCAAACTCCATCCAAGCAAAGCCTGCGGCCAGTGGCGCGGTGGCGATGCCAATGCGCTCGCTGCTGGTTTGAAAGTCTTCTAACGAGTCAAAAGCGGGCGGCGTGACATGGCTGGCGCGTAGAAAGTCGAGCAAGCTCTCGCGCCTGCCATCGGATTCGGCCAAAATCAAAATGCGGTTTTTGCTGCCCACCATATGGGATTTGAGCAAAGACAGCGGTTCTTCCATGCCGCGCTGGGCGGCCAGCGCGGGCAGGGTGGCAAATTCCACAAAAGCGGTGGCTTCGGTGCTTTGGCCTGCAATGCCTAAATCTAATTCTTGTAGCGCAGCAGGACGAATCGCCAATTGCGCCAATACTTTGGCTTGCGCATAAAACTGCTCAGCGGATAAAAACAGCGCCTCGGGCGCGAGCGTGGGCCGTTCGGGGTCGCCGCGCACCAGGCGGTAGCGCTCCTGCGCATCTTGCCAAAAGCGCATGAATGCGCCTTCTAGGTCGCCATGCAAAACCAGTGTGGCAGCATCGCCTAAATAGTCAAATACCGTGGCGGTTTGGTCAAAAAACAGCGGCAAATAATACTCAATACCCGCCGTGGCCACGCCGTTGCCCATGTCTTTGTAAATGCGGCTCTTGGTAGGGTCGCCCTCTAAGAGCTCGCGCCATCGGCTTCTAAACTTAGCCCGCGCCGCATCGTCCATAGGGAATTCGCGCCCGGGCAACAGGCGCACCTCGGGCACGGGGTAAAGGCTGCGCTGGCTGTCGGGGTCAAAGGTGCGGATGCTGTCCACCTCGTCGTCAAACAAATCAACGCGGTAAGGCACGAGGCTGCCCATGGGAAACAAGTCAATCAGCCCACCGCGCACGGCGTATTCACCCGGGCTAGATACCTGGGTGACGTGGGTGTAGCCCGCCAGAGTGAGCTGGGCTTTGAACTTGGCTTCGTCGAGCTTTTGCTTGACTTTGAAATGGAAGGTGTAGCCCGCTAAAAAGCTCGGTGGCGCTAGGCGATACAGCGCCGTGGTGGCGGGAATGAGCACTACGTCGGCAGCATCTTTGCCGCCGCTAGAGATGCGCCACAGCGTGGCCAGCCGTTCGCTAATTAAATCTTGGTGCGGCGAAAAGCTGTCGTAGGGCAGGGTTTCCCAGTCTGGGAAGATCACGCAGCGGATGTCAGGCGCAAAAAACGCCAGCTCGGCGCTTATGCGCTGCGCATCGGTGGCATCCGCCGTGACGATGGCGGTGATACGCCCGCCCGCCTTTTCGCGCAGCGCGAGGGTGGCTAATAGCGCAGAATCGGCGGAACTGATGGGGCGCGGCAGGGTAAAACGCTTACCCGGGTTGAGTTTGGGGAGTTGCACGAGGCTGCTCTGGTGTTTTGACAATAGAAAAACGCCCCAAAGCGTCAGCGCGGGGGCGAAGTTGTATTTTAGAGTGTTAGCCGCTTGCGCTGTGCAAACCGCTGCGAATACCCATGCCATACCGAAAAAACCCATAATTTTCAGAAAAAATGGGCAATGTCACCGTCAGGCCGTCATATGTTACTATTGAATATATAGCGTTTTATTTGGAGTGCGTGTGTTGGAAGTTTCTAGAATTTTTGCCTTAATCCCCTGCGCGGGCAGTGGCAGCCGCGCTGGCTTAGGCCAAGGTTTACACAAACAATACCGCCCGCTGGCGGGCAAACCCATGGTGGCGCACACCTTGGCAGCTTTTGCTGGGGTGCAGCGTTTGGTAGCTTGTATGGTGGTGGTTGCGCCTGACGACACCGATTTTGAGCGCTTGGTGGGCGCGGAAATGGCTGGGGCGCAACCGCTGGTGCACCGGGGAGGCGGCGCAACGCGGGCAGCCACGGTGCAGCAAGGACTCAAAGCCTTAGCCGCACACGGTGCGCAGGTGCAAGACTGGGTCTTGGTGCACGATGCAGCGCGGTGCTTAGTGACTGCGGACCAAATCAACCGCTTAATCGACGCTTGCTTGCCGCACGAGGTAGGGGGTATTTTGGCTTTGCAGTTGCCCGATACGCTCAAAGAAGGCGCGTTTGGAAAAATTACCGCCACCGTGCCCAGAGCCGACAAATGGCTGGCGCAAACGCCACAAATGTTCAGGCTAGGGCTATTACTGCAAGCCTTGGAGCAGGCGGATTCCAGCGTCACCGACGAGGCCAGCGCCATAGAAGCCGCAGGATTTGCGCCGCTGCTCGTTTCTAGCAGTGCGCAAAACTTCAAAGTCACTTAC
>JANOYR010000056.1:0-7583 GCA_031428975.1 Polaromonas sp.
CGCCATCGTGACCTTGACTACCACAGTGCCAGCCAACGGCTCGACCACGCTGAGCGCCACCGTCACGGTAAGGACCAGCACGCCAGAGACCAACACCGCCAACAACGTGGGCACAGACACCATGGGCGTGCTGTACGCAGATGTATCGACGATCATCACTATGCCAACTAGTGGCACCATAGGCTACACACTGACTGGCACGGTGACGTTTGCTAACAATGGCACTAGCGCTGCTCAAAATGTCACTGCAAGCATAAGCATTGGTGCAAACAGCACACTGACAGGTGTTACCAGCGCCACTTTCATACCAAACGGCAAAACAGCTACCTTTGGTGTTAATAGCTTGGCAGGTAGTAATTCAGTGAGCTTCACGTTCACCTTTGTGATGCCAAGTTTTGGCGTGGTCACGGGCACTTCAACTATTACAACTACATCAGCCGACAGTAATAAAACCAATAATATGAGCGTTGCGAAATCAACAGCAATTCTTGGTACTGCAAATGTTTCAATAAGCATCACAGCCCCTGCATTTGGATCAATCGGTCAAACTATCACGGCAACAGTGACCGTCGCCAATTTGGGTAGCCTGAATGCAAATAACATTACTACAACAGTAACATTACCTAATGGAAGTTCTACTGTCGTGTTTGTTGCAGTTGTCCTGCCAGTGGGCTCAACTACAGTAATTGCTGTGCCGTACAAGATTCGAGCATTTGACTCTGGCACGCTCACATGGGCAGCCAAAATTGCCACAACAAGTCCAGAGAGCACTACGGTTGATAATATTGCTACTGCTGTAACGCAGGTGAATTTAGTTCGCACAGCCAAAATATCCGGTAAAGCGTGGCTAGACAACAACCGAAACCGCGAATTCGAAACGGGGGATATTGTTCTTAAAGGTTGGACAGTAGAAGTGTTGAAAAATGGGACTACTGTAGGTACAGCATCCACAGACATCAACGGCGATTATGTAGTTAGTAATCTTGTACCAGGAACTGGTTATAGCGTTAGATTCCGTGATCCAACCAATAAATTAGTAGCTACTACACCTTTTAATCAGAGTGTTAATGCGAACAGCAATGGCACAAATGCACCTGTTGTTGAAAATCCATCTACAGGTACTACCAATACCAAAACTGGACAAATCATCGATATTACTTTGTACGACGAAAATACAATCGTTAAGCAGAATCTGCCGCTAGATCCAAGTGGAATTGTGTACGACTCGGTCACACGTAAGCCAGTTGCAGGAGCTACCGTTAAACTAATATTTGAGGGCACGGGCTTCGACCCGTCAACGATGCTAGTTGGTGGCTCCGACAACTTAATTACTGGCGATGACGGCAGTTATAAGTTCTTCTTTGTGGGTGCGCCAAGTGGTGTTTATCGCATAGAGGTGAAGTCACCTGCTGGCTATGCGAATGGTGCAGCGGTGCAAGGCGGTGTTGCACAACCAGGTGGCTTGTTGAACGTGCCGAATTGCTCAGTATTGATTCAAGCCAATCGCGTCGTAAATGGCGGGTTGCCCCCAGTTTCTGTCACTGGAGCCACGCCAGTGACAGGATGCTTAGGTGGTGATGGCACGCAGTACTTCCAGCGTTTTGCTTTTGACTTCAGTGGTGATAATCGACCCGAAATTTTTAACAATCACATTCCGCTGGATCCGTTGGTTTCGGGGGCAATTTTGGTCTCTAAAGTGGGTGATAAATCTGTTGCTGAAGTAGCTGATAGCGTTCGGTACACTATCCGCATGGTAAATACTACCGCAGGCCCAATTGCTGGGGTTACGCTAGAAGACTTGTTGCCAGCTGGATTCCGCTACATACCTGGAACTGCACGGCTTAATGGTGCAAACCTAGCAGATCCAGCTGGTGGAATAGGACGCGCACTGACTTTCAACATAGCGTCTGCTGGAGTGTTACCAGGAAACACGACTTGGGAGCTCAATTACTTTGTACGCCTAGGCGTGGGTTCGCAACAAGGTGATGGTATCAACCGCGCAACCGCAGTATTCCCTGGCGCAGGCGGTACTCCAGTACGTTCCAACACTGCATTGTTTAAAGTGAATGTACAAGGTGGAGTGTTCAGTAATGATGGCTGTATCGTTGGCAAGGTCTACGCGGATTGCGACGGCACACATACCCAAGGCAATGTGAGCGGTTCGCGCGAGCTAGGCATACCGGGCGTTCGCTTGGTACTGTTGGATGGCAGTTTCGTGGTCACTGACAACGAAGGCAAGTACAGCATTTGTGGTGTCAAGCCTCAGACACATGTGGTTCGCATTGACCGCACAACCTTACCTAAAGGTTCACGAATGCTACCTTCGAGCAACCGTAATGCTGGCGTAGGCGATAGCTTATTCGTAGACCTTAAGGGTGGAGAGCTCGCACGGGCAGACTTTATCGAAGGCTCTTGCAGCCCAGAGGTGCTCGATCAAGTCAAGGCACGTCGCGCACAGGGCGGAGTGTTAGCACCCGAGACGGAAAAAGGAAAAGAATTGAAGATCGAAAGTCGGTCAGAGTCGTCGGCTCAACAAATCCTTCCTTCTCCACGTGAAGTGCAACCAGCCTCCGCAGGAGGGACTCGCCCATGAATCCCATGAAATCTATTGAACGCTTGCCGATGCGGAAGTTGATGTTGACACCCGTAATGCTTGCGATTGCTGTGCACGGGGTGGGGTATGCGCAACCTGCTCAAAACACCACTAGTGCCGACGCGCCTGAAGCAAAGAGCCTCTTTGAGACTAGCGGGCAAGCGACAATTGGGCCGCGCCCTTTTGCATCATTTTTGGAACGACTGAGTTCTCCCGTTGAGAAAATAGCGATCAAGGTTGCCGCAGACAATCTTGCTGCAGACGGTGTGTCTGGAGTCGATGTGGGCGTGCGATTTTTCGACGCCAAAGGCGACCGATTGTTGCAAGATGTCGATGTGACGATTGAGGTCAGCGGGGGCGCTAGGATACTGTTACCCGGTCGTCTTACCTCAGAGTCTGGTGCGGATAGAGGCGACATAGATAAAATCCAGCCTGGTGTACAAGCCAGTGTGAAAAATGGCATCTTGGATTTCAAGCTCATCGCACCGTACCAGCCTTCAGAGGTAACGCTTAAAATATCTGTTCGCGGTGTATCTGAAAAAGTGCTAGTTCGATACATTCCTGATTTGCGCGAAATGGTTGCTGTAGGCTTGATTGAGGGACGGTTGCGCTCAGATAAATTTGATCCACGTACGATTGTTCCCGTTCGTGAGAACGACGGTTTTGACAACGAGCTGCGCGGCTTCTCTAAAGAGTTTAACGGCGGAAAAGGCAGCTTTGGATTGCGCGCAGCGCTGTATCTAAAGGGCAAAATTCAAGGTAAGTATTTGCTTACTGCTGCCTATGACTCGGACAAAGACACGCGACCGAATTTATTTCAAACAATTGATCCCAACAGCTTTTACCCCGTTTATGGTGATGCGAGCATTAAAGGAGCAGATGCGCAAAGCTCGGGTAAGCTGTATGTGCGTTTAGACAAAGACAGAAGTTATTTGCTCTGGGGTGATTTCACAACAGCAGACAACAATCCAGCCCGTGTACTGGGGCAATACAGCCGATCCTTGCCGGGTTTGCGTGCACACTACGAAGAAGGCGATGTTACTGTCAATACTTTTGTCGCCCAGCAAAGCTTTCGACAAATCACCGATGAGTTTCCAGCCAGAGGTGTATCAGGTCCGTATTCCGTGTCGAACCCCAACGGTATTCAAGGCAGTGAGAAAATAGAGATATTGGTGCGTAGCCGGTATCAAACATCGGTCATTTTAAAATCAACACCTTTGACGCGCTCTGCCGATTATGAGTTTGAACCATTTAGCGGACAAATTCTTTTTCGGTCGCCTGTTCCAAGCGTTGATGACCAACTCAATCCCGTGTCGATTCGGGTTTCATATGAGGTGGAGCAAGGCGGTGACAAGTTTTTAATTTATGGCGTGGATGCCAAATTAAAAATGACGGAGAGCATTCTTGTGGGCGCCTCCGTAGCAAAAGATAAAAATCCTGCAACTCCTTACACGGTGGTTGGCGGTAATCTACAACTTAAATTAACTAAAAACACCGAACTCGTGGCAGAGATAGCGCGCTCCACAAGCCTAGTCAACACATTGGCCAATGGTTACAACACCAACAATAGCGCAAACTTTATTGGCAAAAGCGGTGAATTAGAAGGCAACGCTGTGCGTGCAGAGATTAGGCATGCCGACACAGACTTACGCGCACGCGCATTTATACAGCGTGCGGACGATAACTTCAATAACGCATCCAGCGGTTTGGTCGGTGGCAGGCAAGATGCGGGCGCATCGCTGAATTACCAAGTTACGCCAAGGATCAGTGTCACAGCCGACGGGCAGCGCTCTACTGACCGCATAGGCGGCAGTTTGAATGAGTCTTTGTCGTTAGCAGGAGATTTGAAGCTTACCGATAGGCTAAGTATTGGAGTTGGTGCGCGCAAAATTGAGCAAAACGCCATTAGCTTGGCGCAGCAGACCACGTCTAATTGTCTAACCAATACACCAGGTGCTACGGTTACATATTCTGGTGCGGTTGCAGGGTACAACACAGGATTTGGCATTGGTCAAACTGGCAACCAAAATATAGACCCTGCCACCGGTTTGCCCGTAGTCTGCAACACAGCCATCAACCCAGCGCCACCACCTGCGGCTGGGATTGAGAGAACAGCCGCCTTTCTACGTGCGGGTTATCAGGCCACCGACAAATTAAATATAGAGGGTGAGCTGTCGCATGTGACGGGTACTGACCCGACGGACCTCTACAGAATCGGGTTGCGTTACGCCGCAACCAAAGACTTAAGCTTAACAGGGGAGTTGCAACGCGAGTTTGCAGCATCTGATTCAAGCCTGTATCGGATAGGTGCTGATTGGCGGGTCGCTGACAAAACCCGTGTTTATTCACGCTTTGAGCGCAATCACCAGTACGGTGGGCAGTATGGATTAGGTATAGGCCCACTGTCTCGCGCATTTGCACTTGGCGTTGACACCCAATATATGCAAGACGGCTCGCTCTACAGTGAGCACCGGTTGAGTGATGCTGGTTCTGGTCGGGCGGTACAAACCGCATTGGGTTTGCGAAATGGTTGGAATTTGGCAGAAGGCCTCAAACTCAATACCAATATAGAGCGTTTGGTTAGTACGGCAGGCGACAGCACCGCTGCAGGGGTAGGTGTTGAATACACCGCCAGCCAGTTATGGAAAGGCTCTGGCCGTGTAGAGTGGCGCGAAGATGCTACCAATACCAATTGGCTCGTCACAACAGGAGTGGCACGTAAATTAGACCGCGATTGGACCCTATTAGCGCGTGATTATTACTCTCAGCTAAACCCCCGCTCTGGAGCGGCAGGCAGCCACCAACACCAGTTGCGCTTAGGCTTTGCTTACCGACCCATTGACAACAACAAGTTTGATGCATTGAGCGCCTACGAGTACAAGACTGCGGTGGATGCGGGGGGGGCTACAAATACCACCCATGTGGGCAGTTTGCGTGCAAACTACCATCCCTCAAGGCCTTGGTTCATGTCGGCAAGGGTGGCGGTAAAAGGGGTTCGCGAGATCCTTAACGGCGTGCCTGACTCTTACAATGCTGGCCTTATTGGTGGTCGCATCACATATGACATCACGAATCTATGGTCGATAGGCGCGATCACTACGGTGCTGGTTGGACAAGGCGGCGCTAAACAATATGCGTATGGAGTGGAGGCTGGTTACACGCTGATGGACAATCTTTTGGTTACTTTGGGCTACAATTGGCGCGGTTTCAGGGACGATGCGTTGACGGGTAGTGACTACACCAATCGTGGTTGGGTGTTGGGATTGCGCTACAAATTTGACGAAGATTTGTTCAAATCGGGCGATTCAAGTGTAAACAAGACCCTCACACCTAGTTCTAGTGGAGTAAAACCCTGATGATACAAATCATGCGTAAGCAATTGTTACTTGTTGGGTTATTTTGTATGCTCAGCGCCTGCGCGAGCTCTGTTGTGCCTGATGAAAACCCAGGGCCTGCATCGCGTAACACAGGTTTGCAAACCCAAGAAGCCCGCATCACCGAAGAGCTGGTATTGGGCGACAGAAAAACGATTGAAGCGCAGCAACAGCGCCTGCGTAAACTCAACGAAAGTGGCGTACCCCAAAGCTTTTACCCTTTGGCCAAGGCGCAATGCTGGCTCGACACGGCTAAGACCCAGTACCACGAGAATGACCGTACTGGCTACATAGAAGAATCGCTCACAGAGGCTGACAAAATCATCAAAGCGCTTGAGGCGAACAACAAAGCCCAAGTGGGTTTTGATACGCCATTGGTGGCGCGAAGCACCAAGATCAGAGATGATCTGTGGTTGCGTTTAGGCGGCCTTAAGGCTCAAAATGAAACCCTTGCTTGCAACGCCATAACACTCGCCTGCGCCGAAGTACGGCTGGTGCGTGCTGGCCATGCCGAACAGCAAACGGGATGGCGCGCTGCCACGCCGCATGTGCAAATGGTGGAGGATGCCCTGCGCAAAGCCGAACAAGAAGCCAAAGCCTGCGCGCCACTGCTGGCACAAGCCCCCTTGGTTTCGCGTGCAGCTCCCGCGCGACCAGCCCCGACTGCCCCAGTGGTAGCCCCGGTGGAGGTGGTTAAAACGGTTACGCAAACCATCACCAAAGAAATATTTGTAGTACTTGCTGACACCTTGTTTAAATTTGATAAGTCTGGCCAAGACGATATGCTTCCTGGCGGTTTGCAGCGTTTGCAAGCCGTGGCGGATCGACTCAAGACCTACCAAGCGATTCACACGCTGACAATCACGGGCCATACCGACCGATACGGCACAGATGCTTACAACGACCCACTGTCGCAGCGCCGCGCAGCCACTGTGCAAAGCTACTTGACTGGCTTAAACGTGCGTGCTGACAAGCTCGATGCAGTGGGCAAAGGCAAGCGGGAACCCGTAACCACCAATTGCTCGGCAAAAGCGCCTAAGCCTGAGCAGATTATTTGCTTGCAGCCCGATCGGCGTGTGACGATTGAAGTAACTGGGATTGTCAAATAAATCGAGAATGGTTGCGTTAGCCTAGCGGGTTAATCAGGCACAACAGCAGTCACTTCGATTTCTACTTTGGCGCAGCTCTCCATCAAGGCCGACACCTCAACGCAGCTCATCGCCGCAAAGCTGCGCCCCATTGTTTCTCGATACACTGCGCCCAGCTCTTTGAGTCTGGCGTTGTACTCAAGCCTATCGACCACATACCATGTCATGCGCACAATATGTTCAGGGCCTGCATTGGCTTGAGCGAGTACGTCTAAGATGTTGCGCAGCGCTTGGGCGCATTGGGCGATGAAATCGTCGGTTTCAAATACTTGTACGGCATTCCAGCCGATTTGGCCGCCCACAAAAACCATCGTACCCTTTGCGGCGATACCGTTGGCATAGCCGCGAGGAGCTGTCCAATGCGGCGGCTGCAAATGGCGGTGGGCGCTGTGTGGCTGGGCATTGGTGGTCATGGGAAGTATCCGTAATGGGTAAAGTAATGCGCGGAAAATACGTTTAAGCAGTGCG
>JANOYR010000057.1:0-14149 GCA_031428975.1 Polaromonas sp.
GGTGGGCTGGCGTTTCAAGATGCGGCGATTGATCGGGCATACGATTTGAGGTTTCGTCAGTTGATTGAAATTATCGAGCCTGATAAACAAAAAGCCGTGGTTTTTTATTGTGCTAATGTCTCGTGTTGGAGCGCTGCTAATGCTGCGATTCGGGCTGTAAAAGCGGGGTATTTGAATGCTGGTTGGTACAGAGGGGGGCTACGTAGTTGGCTTGAAGCCAGTCTACCTGTTGTGCAAAAAGTACCAAGTGCCGTTGTAAATTAATGTGAACATTCAGCGGCGCTTACACTGTTAAATGTCGATAACGGAGATTGTCATGAAAAAAAAACTGGTTGCGCTGTGTGTAGTGTTATTTTGCGGCCATTTGAGCGCCGCGAGTATTTTTGCGATTCAAGGGCGAACAGAAATTGAACGCGGCGTGCTGCGTTTACCTGGTGTGAAAGGCGTTACGCTCAAGCAAGGTGACATCGTTAGAACGTTTGACAACGGTGAGATTGTGATTGTGTTTGACGATGGATCGGTAGTATCTCTTAGAAATAATACAGAACTCAAACTCGATGCCTACCGACTCAAAGGCAGGCCAGAAGATCGAAATAAGGCGATTAATTTAGCGATTGGCACATTGCGTTACGTAACTGCCGTGTTCTCTCGTGGACCCAAAATGGATACCTCCCTGCGTACCCATACAGCCACCATTGGGATACGTGGAACCGATTTCGAATTGAGTTACTTTAAAGCTGGCCGTAACGACACCGACATTACGGGGACTTATGTCAAAGTCAGCTCCGGTTTTGTTTCTGTTTCCGGCAATGATGGCTCGCAAGTAGAAGTCGGTGCGGCTCAGGTGGCCTTCGCTGGCGAGCCAGTGTTGGCTCCAATGGGAGGCGGAGCTGAGATTCGGGGGGGTAATTCTGCCAAGTTGTCAGAAAATAGCAGCAATAAAGTATTCAATAAGGGCGGCAGTCTGGACTCGTTATTTGATAAGCCAGCGCGCTGATCGGCATATATAACTTTCGCCTGGTGCTCATTTGGTTTAAATTCTAGCTTTCGGGTTATAATCATGGGCTAGGCGCAGTGGCATCCAACACACTGCACGCACACCAATTAACCTACTCTGACAAACTTTTTGGTTTCTCAGAACCATCTTTAGGAGCCCACCATGGCAGTTCAGCAAAACAAAAAATCGCCCTCCAAGCGCGGCATGCACCGTGCCCACTACGCCTTGGACACTCCAGGCATTGCAGTGGAGCCAACCACCGGAGAAACACATCTGCGCCACCACATCAGCCCGAACGGTTTTTACCGTGGCCGCCAAGTGATCAAATCCAAGGCTGTTGCAGAGTAATCTGCCCCTTCAGCTTCTGGCCAATAGGCTCGCTGCTACTTCAATAGTAGCACCGGGCCTTTTTAACGCCAGTTGCATCCACCGATTGACTTACACGTTACGCGCTCAAGATCAGCCACCACGCCCATGACCGCCCCCGTCTCAATCCTAAGCGATCCAGTCGCCAACGATCTGCCCGATGCCTCTGTCAGCCTGCCCCAAGGCAGCATGCTAGCCAAGCCCAGTGCTGGCATGCCGATTACCGTGGCGGTGGACTGCATGGGCGGCGACCATGGCGTGTCCGTTACCCTGCCTGCCTGCCGTGCTTTTTTAGAGGCGCATCCGCAGGCGCAGTTGCTGCTGGTGGGCTTGCCTGAATCCTTGGCCGGATTTACTCACCCGCGCGCGCGCATTGTTGGCGCGTCTGAGGTGGTCACCATGGACGACGCGCTAGAAGTGGCGCTGCGCAAGAAAAAAGACTCCTCCATGCGCGTGGCCATTGCGCAAGTGAAGGCCGGTGCAGCGCATGCGGCCGTGTCGGCAGGCAACACCGGCGCACTCATGGCGATTGCCCGATATTTGCTCAAAACCCTCGATGGCATTGACCGCCCAGCGATTGCCACCCAGTTGCCCAACGCCAAGGGTGGCGCTACCACGGTGCTTGATTTGGGTGCTAATGTGGATTGCACGGCAGAGCATTTGTTCCAGTTTGCGGTGATGGGCTCGGCCTTGGTGTCGGTGCTCACCAATGACGAAAACCCGTCGGTTGGCTTGCTCAATATTGGCGAAGAAGTCATCAAAGGCAACGAAATCATCAAAAAAACTGGCGAACTGCTGCGATCTGCGGCTAACAGCGGCGATTTGAATTTTTATGGCAATGTCGAAGGCAATGACATCTTCTCGGGCGTCACCGATTTGGTGGTGTGCGATGGCTTTGTGGGCAATGTGGCACTTAAAACCAGCGAAGGTTTGGCACACATGATTGGAGATTTTCTCAAGGCCGAGTTTTCGCGCAGCATTTTCACCAAGGCGGCAGCTATCGTCGCTTATCCGATCTTAAAAGCGTTTAAATCGCGTATGGATCATCGTCGGTACAACGGCGCGGCTTTGCTCGGCCTGCGCGGTTTGGTGTTTAAAAGCCACGGCGGTGCGGATGCATATGCTTTTGAGCAGGCCCTGAACAAAGCGTATGAGGCGGCCAGTCATGGCCTCTTGGAGAAAGTGCAGGCGCGGATTGCGCATGCCTTGCCTTTACTCGCTTCGTCTGTTGTCCCTGTTGCTGCCATTTAAGCTTATAAAACGCGCTTTGTTATGCACGGAGCTTAGGTTTTCTTGCCTTGGAACCCCCGTCCAGCTAGCGCAGTGTCTTTGTCGTAGTCGCTCATACGGGAGTACCCGAAATCGCTCGTACGCCAAAGCCCCCGCACCAGTCAGACTCTTGGGCGCGCACAGGGGTTCGAAAGCCATTCGCTTGGTAGTCTGAATGGTTACTGCAAAAAACGTAGCGCACTATGACGATATGACGCTGACATTGCGAATTTATTCCATATAAATACAAAAATAAGCGTTATAACCCGCCGCAGAGTGACCAAGCCAGCAAGAAAAGCCCAAGCTGGGTAAGTTAACATTGGTGCATGACCTCACCGTATTCCCGCATCACTGGCACCGGCAGCTACCTACCCGCGCGCCGTCTTTCTAATGCTGACCTCGTGGCCGAGCTGGCCACCAAAGGTGTTGAAACATCTGACGACTGGATTGTGGAGCGCACTGGTATCCGCGCCCGCCATTTCGCCGCGCCCGAGCAGTCGGCCAGCGATTTGGCTCTGCCCGCCTGCCAAGCCGCGCTGCAAGCCGCAGGCAAATCGGCCGCTGATGTAGATTTAATCATCGTCGCCACTTCCACGCCCGACATGGTTTTTCCGTCTACCGCTGCCATTTTGCAGCACAAGCTAGGCATAGCAGGCTGCGCCGCCTTTGACGTGCAGGCTGTGTGCAGTGGCTTTGTGTATGCGCTCACCGTGGCCGACAGTTTGATTAAAACGGGGGCTGCTAAGTGCGCTTTGGTGGTGGGGGCAGAGATTTTCAGCCGTATTTTGGACTTTAACGACCGCACCACCTGTGTGCTGTTTGGCGATGGCGCTGGCGCTGTTGTCTTAGAGGCATCGCCCACCCCCGGTATTTTGGCCGCCGAGCTACATGCCGACGGCAAGCACGTGGGCGTGCTTTGCGTGCCCGGCACAGTCAACGGCGGACAGGTCTCTGGTGATCCACTGCTCAAAATGGACGGCCAAGCGGTGTTCAAACTCGCCGTGGGCGTGCTGGCCGATGTGGCCCGCTCTGTGCTGGCCAAAGCTGGCAAAACTGAGGCTGACGTTGACTGGCTCATCCCCCATCAAGCCAACATCCGCATCATGCTGGGCACAGCTAAAAAGCTCAAACTGTCCGAAGACAAAGTAGTGGTCACCGTAGACCAACACGGCAACACCTCCGCCGCCAGCATCCCGTTGGCCATGGATTCTGCGGTGCGCAGCGGCAAGATTCAAAAAGGCCAAACTGTCATGCTCGAAGGCGTGGGCGGTGGGTTTACTTGGGGTGCGGTGCTACTTAGCTTGTGAGTGGGGCTCGCCGTTTCCACGTGTGAGAAAGCCGGATACTTTTAGTACGAACAGTCGTAAAAATTAAATATTGAGACTTCTATGAAACCATTCGCATGTGTATTCCCCGGCCAAGGCTCGCAGTCTGTGGGCATGTTAGACGCTTGGGGCGACCACCCGGCTGTGGCTGCGGTATTAACTGAGGCTTCGGCGGCGCTGGGCGAAGACTTGGCGCTACTGATTAAAGAAGGGCCCAAAGAAGCGCTGGCGCTCACGGCCAACACGCAGCCGGTGATGCTGGTAGCGGGTGTGGCGGCTTACCGCGCTTGGGCGTTTGATGGCGGCGCAGTGCCTGCGGTGGTGGCGGGGCATTCGCTGGGCGAGTATTCAGCCTTAGTGGTGTCGGGCGTGCTTAACTTGGCTGACGCGGTGCAAACTGTGCGCCTGCGCGGTGCGGCTATGCAAGAGGCGGTGCCAGTAGGTGTGGGCGCTATGGCTGCCGTGCTGGGCATGTCTGCTACGGACGTAATAGCAGGATGTGACGAGGCGACAGCGACATTTGGCATAAATTCTACAGAAATCGCGCAAGCGGTGAATTTTAACGATCCTGCGCAAACGGTGATTGCTGGCACCGTGGCAGGGGTGGCCAAGGCCAGTGAAATCCTTAAAGCCAAAGGCGCTAAGCGCTGCCTGCCGCTGCCTGTGTCAGCGCCGTTTCACAGCAGTTTGATGAAGCCAGCAGCTGAAAAATTGCGCGAAAAACTCGCAACCATCACTCTCCATGCGCCGCAAATTCCGCTGGTGAACAACATCGACGTAGCGGTGCAAACCCAGCCCGAGGCGATTCGCGATGCGCTGTACCGCCAAGCATTTGGCCCCGTGCGCTGGGTTGAATGCGTGCAAGCCATCAAAGCACGCGGCGTGGGCACGCTGATTGAGTGCGGACCAGGCAAGGTGCTCACTGGCATGGCCAAGAGAATTGATGCGGAGCTAGCCAGTGCAGCGGTGTTTGACCCTGCCAGTTTGGTCGAGGCTAAATTGTTGCTCGGCTAAAGAGCGTGCAACGCAAAAACACCAATAGAAAACCCCAAAACGCTGAAATCTTTTTTGAATTCGTCGCGCATGGGTGCGAGACGATCGTTCTGTAACCATACGCAATCTAAAACAATGACTGAAGCTACCGCCACCTCCCAAATCGCATTAGTCACCGGCGCTACACGCGGCATTGGCGCAGCCATTGCACAGGAACTCAAAGCCAAAGGTTTCACCGTGGTTGGCACAGCCACTACGAACGAGGGCGCTGCCAAAATCAGCGCGGCGGGTATACAAGGCGAGGTGCTGAATGTAACTGACGCAGCGGCGCTTGATGGCCTGATTGACAGCATCGTCAAAACCCACGGCGGCCTGCATGTGCTGGTGAACAATGCGGGCATCACCCGCGACACTCTCGCCATGCGCATGAAAGACGACGACTGGGATGCCGTGATCGACACCAATCTCAAAGCCGTGTTTCGCCTAAGCCGTGCCGTGATTCGCCCCATGATGAAGCAGCGCTATGGCCGCATCATCAATATCACCAGCGTGGTGGGCGCATCGGGCAACCCTGGGCAGGCCAACTATGCTGCCGCCAAAGCGGGTGTAGCGGGTATGACGCGCGCGCTAGCCCGCGAGCTGGGCTCGCGCAACATCACTGTCAATTGCATTGCGCCAGGTTTTATTGAGACCGATATGACAGCCGGTTTGGCCCAAGATCAGCAAAAAGCTCTGCTAGCGCAAATCCCTTTGGGCCATTTGGGCAAGCCCGCCGATATTGCCCATGCCGTGGCGTATTTGGCCAGTCCGCAAGCGGGCTATGTGACAGGGCAGGAAATGCATGTCAATGGCGGGATGTATATGTGACATCCAGATTTCGAGTAGAGAGCTGGCATGAAAGTGGGCATGCGCAGTGCTGATAAAAAAAGCCAAAAGAGCCAAATTTTAGAAACCTCTCCCTAACAGGGTAAAATCCGCTGGTCTTAACAACTCTCAGAGTGAATATATGAGCGATATCGAAGCACGTGTCAAAAAAATCATTGCCGAACAACTCGGCGTCGAAGAGTCACAAGTGACTGCTGAGAAGGCTTTTGTAGCCGACTTAGGCGCTGACTCTTTGGACACGGTAGAGCTGGTGATGGCCTTGGAAGATGAGTTTGGTATTGAAATTCCAGACGAAGATGCCGAAAAAATCACCACCGTGGCTGCTGCGGTGAAATACGCACAAGACCATCCTAAAGCCTAAGTTTTTTTAAGAGGTCCGTCTATGACCAAGCGCAGAGTGGTCGTTACCGGCCTCGGTTGCATCAGCCCAGTGGGCAACACTGTGGCCGATGCATGGAGTAATTTGCTCGCTGGAAATTCAGGTATTGACCTGATTACCAAGTTTGATGCGAGCGCCTTTTCTTGCAAATTTGCAGGAGAAGTCAAGGGGTTTAAGGTAGAAGATTACCTTAACACCAAAGAAGTCCGCACCATGGACACTTTTATCCACTATGGGATTGCCGCTGCCGCACAGGCTGTGGCGGATTCAGGCTTGGCTACGGGCGAGGCGCTGGGCGAAGAAGAGTCTTTGCGCATTGGCTGCAACATAGGATCTGGCATTGGTGGTTTGCCGATGATTGAAGAGACCCATGCCGAGCTAATGGCACGCGGCCCACGCCGCATCACGCCTTTTTTCGTGCCAGCCAGTATTATTAATATGATTTCGGGCCATGTGTCGATCCGTTTCGGCTTCAAAGGTCCCAATATTGCCGTAGTAACGGCTTGCACCACTGGCCTGCATGCAATAGGCGTTGGCGCACGTATGATTGAATACGGTGATGCAGACGTCATGGTATGCGGTGGTGCAGAATCGACTGTTTCACCGCTGGGCATTGGAGGCTTTGCTGCAGCGCGCGCCTTGTCTACCCGCAACGAAGACCCCAAAACAGCCTCACGCCCTTGGGACAAAGACCGGGACGGCTTTGTTTTAGGCGAGGGCGCGGGCGTATTGGTGCTCGAAGAATACGAGCATGCCAAGGCACGCGACGCCAAAATTTATTGCGAAATTGCAGGTTTTGGTATGAGCGGCGATGCCTACCACATGACAGCGCCCAACATGGATGGCCCGCGCCGTGCCATGTTAAATGCCTTGGCCAATGCGGGTTTGAACGCTACCGATGTGCAATACATCAACGCGCATGGCACCTCAACGCCCCTGGGCGATTTGAACGAGTCCAACGCTATTAAGGCTGCACTGGGTGACCATGCTAAAAATGTTGTGATCAACTCGACCAAGAGCATGACTGGACATTTATTGGGCGGAGCTGGTGGTATCGAGAGTGTGTTTACCGTGCTGGCGCTGCACCACCAAAAGTCGCCGCCTACGATCAATATTTTCAACCAAGATCCCGAATGTGACTTGGATTACTGCGCGAACACCGCGCGGGATATGAAAATTGATGTTGCGGTGAAAAACAATTTTGGTTTTGGCGGAACCAATGGTTCGCTGGTTTTCAAGCGTGCTTGACGCGCACTTTGCGCACTGAACCCTGCTAAGCGTCGGCATCCCATTTCTCATGCGCCACGCCCCAGCAGTTTCCTACCGCATAGAGCGTTCGGTCATTGGCATGTCGATTTTGTCGCTTTTTGCTACTATTTATACAGCAATATATGCCTATTTAACGCTGACAACGGCCTTTTTTTCCGTTAAAGCACTGTGCTTTCTTGCTCTGTGTAGCTTTATCTGCATATTGTGTGGCCGAGCGCTTTTTCGCCAACATGTAGGGTTGTTGCGTTGTGAAAATAGCTGCTGGACTTGGGAACCTTCTGTGTCTTTAGGTGCTCTGACACACCATCCAGTCGTCGAAGTGTCTCTTGCTGTGCGCTTTGACTTGCAATGTGCCATGCTTTTGCGATTGGATTTGCATGAAATCGACCACAACGGGGGCACTCTGGGTACAACAGCAATTTGGTTACTAGCGCTGCGCAGCCGCACACAGGCTGGTGCATGGCAGGATTTGCGGCGTGCGGTGCATGAGCCAACTCAACTGGCATTTCAAGGCGTTTGGTCGGCAGATGCTGTTGTGCCACTGCGCACAAACGCCCTATGAGTATCCATGCGCCTGAGGCTAACAATCCCGTGGTCAATAGCCCAGCACTGGCCGCCGCCAATGTGATGAATCAGCCCTCCAATCCTAGTAATGACAGTGATTTGTTGCTAGTGGAGCGCTGTTTAGCGGGTGATAAACGTGCGTTTGACCTGATTGTAATTAAATACCAGCGCCGAGTTGAGCGCTTAATTGGCCGTATGGTGCGTGACTCTGACAGCGTGCCCGACATCGCGCAGGAGACTTTTATTCGGGCGTATCGGGCGCTGGCCAATTTTCGGGGTGAGGCGCAGTTTTATACCTGGCTGTACCGCATTGCTGTCAACAGCGCCAAAAAGACGCTCATGGACTTCAAGCGCAATCCAGTAATTACCGAAAGCGCCCTGCGCGGTGCAGCAAATGACGAAGATACGGAAACTTCTAGCGCTTTAGATGCTCTAAATTCCAAAGGCCATGACAGTGAAACCCCTGAGTCCGCTTACGCTGCCAAGGAAATTGCCCAGGCAGTTAACGACGCAATGGCAGCACTTCCTCCCGAGCTGCGTGAGGCACTGGCGTTGCGCGAGATGGAGGGCATGCGTTACGAAGACATTGCGCAGATGATGAATTGCCCAATAGGTACCGTGCGTTCGCGTATTTTCAGGGCGCGTGAGGCGGTCTCCAAATGCATACGCCCGATGCTGGAGCACCAAGGAGGAAAACGATGGTGAATAGCGAGTATTTATTAGGTTTTTTTGGTCAATGTCACGGTGATATGGTGAAAGTATGCTATGAATAATGTAGTCAATGAAAATCTCAACAACACCCGTTTGAATGGTGATGCAGCCAACGACTTTGAGTTAATCAGTGCCTTGGTTGACGGCGCGCTCTTGCCCGCACAGGTGCAGGCCTTGTTGGCACGGGTGGGCGAGGATACCGATTTACTCGCCGCATGGCATGGTTACCAATTCATTGGCGAGGCGCTGCGTGCGCCCGCTGGCGATGCTGCAAATGCCCCAGCGGGTCAGCACAAAGCCGCTAAAACGGCGGATGGCGTAGTATTTTTGGCTGATTTTCATGCCCGTTTGGCACTGGACTCTTCGGATGGGGGGGGCAGCTTCGCCACTGAAGCCGCCCCAATGCAAGGCGGTGGTGCTGCGCCTGCGGAGTTTGCTGCCCAAGAGGTCTTGGCTGTAATCGACACGCGCCGTGAGGCTGCCAATGCGTCTGTTTTCCGTTGGAAGCTGGTGTCCGGGTTTGCCAGTGTGGCTGCTGTAGCGGCTATTGGATGGAGCGTTTTAACGGCGGGCTTGGGCGGCCAAAGCGGGGCGGGTGGCGGCGAATTTGCCAAACTGGCGCAAAGTCAGCCGCAAATACCGTCTCAGTCCCCCAGTGTTGCGCCACCACTTGCCGCGCAGGCCGGTGACGCGGGCGGTGTGATGCTGCGTGACCCGCGGTTGGATGCGTTTATGGCCGCTCACAAGCAGTTCGGTGGGGCATCTGCCCTTGCGCAGCCGGCAGGTTTTTTGCGCAGTGCCAGTTATGACACGGGGCGCTGAGGCGCAAGCCTGCGCTGCCACAGTGCTTACCGGAAAATTTATGAAATTATCGCCTGATGTCACTGCTAAAACGCCATTGTTTGCTATTAAAAGTAAAGCAACCAGCATCATGATGGTTGCCAGCCAGTTACTGGTTATGCAGGCTACTGCGCAGGTAGGTGGTGTGCACGCAGCCATTGCCTTGCCTCCAGTTGTGGTGTCTGCGTCCGCGCCCACTAGCACTGACGCAGACACTACCGTCAAAGACTGGCTGCGCACGATGCACGAGGCGGCTATGCGCAAGCGTTCGTATATTGGCACTGTGGTGGTGTCGTCGCAGCAGGGTATGAGCAGTGCCAAAATTTGGCATGCATGTGACGGTGCCCAGCAAATGGAGCGGGTGGAGTCGCTTACAGGTGCGCCGCGCTCAACTTTTCGCCGCAACGACCAAGTCTTGACTTTATTTCCTGACACCAAGACAGCGCGTGCCGAAAAACGCGATGCATTGGGCGCTTTTCCGGATTTGCTCAAACCGGGTGCAAACCAAATCCCCGAGTTTTATACTGCCAAATCACTCCCCCATGAGCGCATGGCAGGTTTAGATGCTGCTGTGGTGCAGCTAGTGCCCAAAGACCCACTGCGCTTTGGCTACCGTATTTGGACTGACAAAAAATCCCAACTGGTGTTGAAAATGCAAACCTTGGATGCCTACGGTGCAGTCCTGGAGCAGGCTGCTTTCACCGAAGTGCAATTAGACGCGCCTGTGAAGATGGAAAAAATTGCCCAAATGATGGCCGCCACCGAGGGCTACAAAATTGAGACGGTCGATTTGCTCAAAACCACGGCCGCGGCTGAAGGCTGGGTGCTCAAATCTTCTGTAGCGGGCTTTAAACCCTTGAGCTGCTTTAAGCGTAATAAATTAGATGCGGGTAACAGCCCAACAGCCGTAGCGCAATCGAGCCCAAGCCCCAACCAAACGCACACGATGCAATGGATTTTCAGTGACGGTTTGGCCACGGTGTCTTTGTTTGTAGAGGATTTTGACAAATCGCGCCACTTGCACGAAGGAACAGCTGCCAGCGGCGCAACGCACACTCTGCTTAAACGTCTCAATGACTATTGGCTTACGGCTGTCGGCGAAGTACCCGCTGGCACGTTAAAGCAGTTCGCCGCTGCGCTTGAGCGCAAAAAATAAATCCTATTCATTGTATCGCCCACTTTTTTTGCTATTTACACCTAACCACTATGTTTAAAAAAACCGCCCTCCTTTGCGCAATTGCCTCCGTTGCATTTGGTCTTGGCCATGTGACCCAACTTCCATTCCAATCAGCCATTGGTACTGGTTTTGGAATAAGTGCCCACGCCCAGTCTGCTCCAGCAGTGCGTGGCCTGCCAGACTTTGCCGATTTGGCCGAGGCCGTGAGCCCCAGTGTGGTGAATATCCGCACCCTAGAAAAAAATAAGGCATCGGCTGCGGGGGGTATTCCGGGCATGGACGAGGAAATGCAAGAATTTTTTAAAAAATTCTTTGGTGACCGCACCCCAGGCGCACCCAATGCACCCCGCAGCCCACGCCAGCAGCGCCCTGCGCCGCAGCAAGACGAGGAAACACCGCGTGGCGTAGGCTCGGGATTTATCCTCACGGCCGACGGCTTCATCATGACCAATGCCCATGTAGTAGATGGCGCTGACGATGTCATTGTCACCCTGACTGACAAGCGCGAGTTCAAAGCCAAAGTCATTGGCGCTGACAAGCGCACCGACGTGGCGGTGCTCAAGATTGAGGCCACGGGCCTGCCTGCTGTGAAAATTGGCGATGCCAACCGCATACGCGCCGGCGAATGGGTCATGGCCATTGGTTCGCCATTCGGTCTAGAAAATACCGTTACCGCTGGAATTGTGAGCGCCAAGCAACGCGACACCGGCGACTATTTGCCCTTCATCCAAACCGATGTTGCCATTAACCCCGGCAACTCTGGCGGTCCGCTGCTCAACATGCGCGGTGAGGTGATTGGCATTAACAGCCAAATCTATTCGCGCTCAGGCGGCTTTATGGGCATCTCGTTTTCAATTCCTATTGACGAGGCCACGCGGGTCAGTGAGCAACTCAGGGCGAGCGGAAGGGTGCAACGCGGGCGCATTGGCGTGCAAATTGACAATGTGAGCAAAGACGTGGCCGAAGCTGTTGGCCTGGGCAAACCCACAGGCGCTTTTGTGCGCGGCGTGGAAAGTGGCGCACCCGCCGACAAAGCAGGCGTGGAAGCGGGCGACATCATCACCAAATTTGACGGCAAAACGATTGAAAAATCCACTGATCTGCCGCGCTTGGTAGGCAATACCAAACCCGGCAGCAAATCCACACTCACGGTCTACCGCCGCGGCGCGAGCAAAGATCTGGTGGTGACTATTGCCGAGATTGAGCCCGAGAAGCCAGCGGTAAAAAAGGCAGCTGATAAACCAGTGCCACCCAAGCCTAGCGGTGCTGGGCAATCGTTGGGCTTGTCTTTGGTGGATGCTGGAGATGATCTGAAGAAAGAGCTGAAAATTAAAGGCGGTGTCAAGGTAGAAACTGCCAATGACGCAGCTGCCCGCGCAGGCCTGCGCGAAGGCGATGTGATCATTGCCATTGCCAACACGGAGGTGGCAAACACCAAGGAGTTTGAGGCGGCGCTGGCCAAGGCTGATAAGTCCAAGGCCATCAGCGTGTTGTTTAGACGCGGAGAATTGGCGCAGTTTGCCTTGATTCGTCCGGTGAAGTAAGCCGCCATTGAGCGTAAAAGCCACACCAATAACCCTTTGGCGATGACGGGTTGTTGGTTTTTTGTACAGTTGTATTAGACTGATTCCTCCAAATGCCGACATGAAGATGTCAGTGCGCGCTAACTTAAAAAAGGGTGATTCACTGTTTCTTGGTAGAATACGGCTATAACAGAGTGCAGTTTTGGTAAAAATAGCCGATGTAAAACCATGATGTGGGATAAGACTAGTCTATCCACCGTTCGTCCACAGATCGCTTTAATTCGCATTTTAAAAACGCCACAATAATTGTGGATAAGCTGTGTATAAAATTCTGTTGCGCATCGGCAACGGCTAAAATTCCTAAGATTACTACTGTGCAAAACGCGCTTTTTACCTACAATGGAACTCCAACATCGCAGTTGCCAATGGTTGTTGGTTTATGGGGCGCGTCATCTCTGAGGACGCGCCCCTTTTCTTTGTTGCACGCATAGCTTCCTTTTAATTCAAGCACTTAAAGAAACTCATTGATGAATCACATCAGAAATTTTTCAATCATTGCGCACATCGACCATGGTAAATCCACGCTCGCTGACCGCATCATTTCGCGTTGTGGTGGCTTAGAAGACCGCGACATGAGTGCGCAGGTGCTCGACTCAATGGACATCGAGAAAGAGCGTGGGATAACTATCAAAGCACAGACCGCTGCGCTCAATTACAAAGCCAAAGACGGTCAAACTTACAACCTCAATTTGATCGACACGCCAGGCCATGTGGACTTCAGTTATGAAGTTTCGCGTTCGCTCTCTGCCTGCGAAGGCGCGCTCTTGGTAGTGGATGCTTCGCAAGGTGTAGAAGCGCAAACCGTAGCCAATTGCTACACCGCGCTAGACCTTGGTGTGGAGGTAACGGCGGTGCTCAACAAAATGGATTTGCCCAGCGCCGACCCCGAGGCTGCACGCAAAGAGATTGAAGACGTGATTGGTATTGACGCGAGTGACGCGATTCCATGCTCGGCCAAAACAGGCATGGGCCTAGAGGAAATACTCGAGACCATCGTCACCAAATTCCCTGCGCCACGCGGTAATCCCAATGGGCCTTTGCGTGCGATGGTGATCGACAGTTGGTTTGACACCTATGTGGGTGTGGTGATGCTGGTGCGCGTAGTCGACGGAAGGCTCAACAAAGGTGACAAGATCAAGTTCATGGCGTCGGGCGCCATGTTTGATGCCAATGATCTAGGTGTGTTCACCCCGAAGAGCGAATCGCGCCCAAGTTTGAATGCCGGTGAGGTGGGGTTCGTCATTGCTGGGATTAAGGAGCTTAAGGTCGCTCGTGTCGGTGACACGATCACGATCGGCAAAGTTGGCGGTGCGGTCAGTGCTGAGACCGCTACCGAGGCTTTGCCAGGCTTCAAGGAAATTCAGCCCCAAGTGTTTGCCGGTTTGTACCCAACAGAGTCCAGCCAATACGATGCGCTTCGTGACGCGCTAGAGAAGTTGCAACTCAATGACTCATCCCTTCGCTACGAACCAGAAGTCAGCCAAGCCTTGGGCTTTGGGTTTCGATGCGGCTTTTTGGGGCTGTTGCACATGGAAATCGTGCAGGAACGCTTGGAGCGAGAGTTTGATCAAGACTTGATCACCACCGCGCCAAGCGTTGTGTACGAGGTGCTCACTGGCGGTAAAGATCCGCAAGTCATCATGGTCGAAAATCCCAGCAAGATGCCGGAGATTTCGCGCATCCAAGAGATTCGCGAGCCGATCGTCACCGTTCATCTTTACATGCCCCAAGACTATGTGGGCTCAGTGATGACGCTGTGCAATTTGAAGCGAGGTTTGCAGCTCAACATGG
>JANOYR010000058.1:0-3815 GCA_031428975.1 Polaromonas sp.
GAGCCCGCCACTCCCGCCCTCGTGCCCGGCGGCGAACCGCTAGCCCCCACCATCAGCATCGACGACTTCGCCAAAATTGACCTGCGCATTGCAAAAATTGTCAACTGCGAAGCTGTGGAAGGCAGCGTCAAGCTGTTGCGCCTGACGCTGGATGTGGGCGAAGGCAAAACGCGCAATGTGTTCAGCGGTATTGCCAGTGCCTACAAGCCAGACGAGCTGGTGGGCAAGCTCACCGTCATGGTGGCCAACCTAGCGCCGCGCAAAATGAAGTTTGGCGTGAGCGAGGGCATGGTGCTGGCTGCCAGCCATGCCGACGAAAAAGCCAGTCCTAGCATTCACATCTTAGAGCCTTGGGCGGGTGCACAGCCAGGCATGCGGGTGCGCTAAAGCACCATTTCAGCAAGTCGCACGCGCCACGTCCCGCTTTTTTGAATCCTTGCGCATTTGGGCAGGGCTTGAGCGCGACTATGAAAGCAATTTCTGCCTTGGCGTGATTTTGAGCTTTGTAGCCGGTGCCACCAATGCGGGCGGCTTTTTGGCCGTGGGCCAATACACCTCGCACATGACCGGCATGGCCTCTTCCATTGCCGACAACTTGGTGACTGGCCATTACGCGGTGGTATGGTGGCGCTGGGTGCGCTGCTGGCTTTTGTTTTAGGGGCCATGACCACGGCTTGGCTGATCCACTGGGCTTTTCGCCGCAACTTAGGCTGTGCATTTTGCCTGCCCTTGCTGCTAGAGTCTCTCATGTTGCTGGTTTTTGGTGTGTTTGGTGCGTCCATCAGCGCAGTGTCCACATTGCTGGTGCCCATGACGGTGGTGATTTTGTGCTTCATCATGGGGCTACAAAACGCGGTCATCACCAAACTGTCTAAATCCGACATTCGCACCACCCACATCACCGGTTTAGTCACCGATCTGGGCATTGAGCTTAGCAAGCTGCTGTACGTCAACCGCAGCCAAATCAGCCCTAAAGTTGCGGCCTATTGCACAGGATTTGCGCCGCATTTTGCACAAGTAAGGCATTAAATTTTCCTTACTTTATGGTATGCTCACTTATTTGATTGGTAAGGAGTACGTTATGTCTACCGTTTTAGAACTCGAATCCACCCTTAGCAGCAAAGGCCAAGTCACCCTGCCCGCCGCACTGCGCGCCAAGCTTGGCCTAAGCGCAGGCTCGAAAATCCACTTTATCCACGATGGGGAAACCACCACGATGCGGGTGGAAAAGCCCATGCGCGCGTATTTTGGAATATTGAAGCATTTGGGCCCTATCGACACCACCATTCCTAAGGAAAAAGACCGGAGCTTTGAATGAATGTGGTGGATTCGTCGGGGTGGATTGAGTATTTTCTGAGCTCAGCACAAGGCCAGTGCTACAGCGAACCAATAGAAAACGTGGCGCAGCTGCTCGTGCCTTCGCTGTGTCTGTTTGAGGTGCATAAATTCCTCAGCAGCCGCAGCACGACAGACTTGGTAGCGCAGTGCTTAGATGCGATGCGCAGAGGCCGCGTGCTGGCACTCACCGATGCCAGAGCCATTGCGGCATCGGTGGCATCCAAAACGCACAAGCTGGCCATGGCTGATGCCGTGATGTACAGCACAGCCATTGAACACAAGGCCACGCTGTGGACGCAAGATGTGGACTACCAAGGACTGCCGCAGGTGCAGTACATGGCAAAATACCCCGGCAGCATTTAGTTTAAATTTAATAGCAAACTATGACCATACGACGCTGACATTAGCCAATTTTTCTAACAATCAGCGGCTTCCATTGGCGTTTTGCGCAGCTTCCATATCTGGACTAAACTCGGTGCGCAGTACTTTGAAGTCGTTGTCCATGATGACGGAAAAAATCATCGAGGTATTGGCGGAGTCGGCCAAATAGCGCCACTGAAAAACCTGCTCTTTTTTGAGCGCGTATTCCACCACTTTGCCCGGTTTGCCTAAAATTTTACGCACCTCTTCCATCGCCATGCCGTTTTTGATTTTGACAAAATTCTCGGGCGTGAGCACTTGGCGCAGGGCGCTCATTTTGCCGTCGGTGCCAATGGTGATCATGTAGTTGCGGTGGCCAGCGGGCTGGCGGTTGTATTCAAAAATACGTGCGCCCGCTGCGCCTTCCCAAATTTTCTCGGGCTCGCCAAATTTAGCCCGCACATCGGATTCTGTGGACACGCCCTCTTCTAATTGCTCAATACGCTGCTGGTCGCAGCCCACCAAGGCCAGTATGCTGGCTAAAAAACCCATGATGAGCACCTTTGAAACGAATTGCGGCCATGCCCCAGGTTGAAATACCATCTGCAACTTCATATGCAATACCCTTTGCTTTGCGCCTTCAAACGCCCGTTAAAATGGAACAAATCCCCAAAGCTCAGCTTTTCAGCCATTTACCCAGTGTACCGCCATGTCCTTTCTGACCCATGCCATTGACCGCTTTTTCTACAAACCGCAGTACCACTCGGACGTGAGCAACTTCATCACCGACCTCAAGCGCAACCGCCCAACGCTTGAGGCCGAACAACGCGCAGGGCGTGCGCTGCTATGGGACAAAAACGTGGACCGGGCGGCCTTGGTTGACAACGAAGACTCGCGCGTGGCACAGCAGGCCTATGTGTACCAAACACAGGCTAAATAAATAAGCTTTGAACTTTTTAGGCCAATGTCATTGTGATATGGTCATAGTTTGCTATATTAATTATAGCAAATTGGTTGTTCCCAAGTAATGGCTGCCGTTGCCTCCCCTCCTTTTGCAGAATCGCTGCCCAAGCTTGTTGCGTCTGGGCAAAGCGCGACTGTGCAGACCGAGATGGCCATGGTCGACAACGTGGCGTTGGCGCGTTTGTATGGCGAGCCGCTGTTTGCCATGCCCACGGATTTGTACATTCCGCCCGATGCTTTGCAGGTGTTTTTAGACGCTTTTGAAGGCCCTTTGGACTTGCTGCTGTATTTGATTCGCAAGCAAAATTTCAATATTTTGGACATCCCCATGGCGGGCGTGACGCGCCAGTATTTGAGTTATGTGGAAGAGGTGCGGCAAAAAAACCTCGAATTAGCCGCTGAATACCTGCTCATGGCGGCCATGCTGATCGAAATTAAATCGCGAATGTTGCTGCCGCCCAAAAAATCGGCTGACGGCAAAGAGGCAGAAGACCCACGCGCCGAGCTGGTGCGCCGTCTGCTGGAATACGAGCAAATGAAGCTGGCCGCTGCCCGCCTCAATGCCTTGCCCGTCTTTGGCCGCGACTACCTGCGGGCGCAGGTCTATATTGAGCAATCGCTGTCCCCACGTTTTCCCGATGTACAGGTGGTGGACTTGCAAGAGGCTTGGCGCGACATGATCAAACGCGCCAAACTCACCCAACACCATATGATCTCGCGCGAGGAGCTGTCGGTGCGCGAACACATGAGCATTGTGCTGCGGCGGCTGCAAGGGCGCAAATTTGTGACTTTTGAAGAGCTTTTTGACCCCGCCAAAGGTCCACAGGTGTTAGTGGTCACTTTCATTGCATTGCTTGAACTGGCTAAAGAAACGCTAATCGACATCGTGCAGGCCGAGGCCTTTGCGCCGATTTATGTAAGGCTGGCATTTACAGCTGTGGCTTGAGTTCGAAATCTCCGTTTGGCCTGCGCTTGTCGAAGGATTCATACTGACTGGGCTTTTGTAGCGTCTGCGCCCACGCCAGTGCGCTGCCTGCCTGCGCCCGAGTGACCGGCCCGCTTCGCGGTGAGCATCTGCAGTGCTCAACTTTTGGGGAATGTCCATAACTCGCCCTGCGGGCTCAAACAGATGGACATTCTTATCCCAAAAGTTT
>JANOYR010000059.1:0-2866 GCA_031428975.1 Polaromonas sp.
CAACTCCCGGGGATGTTCTAGCTGCCACAGTGCAAAATCTGCACGCTGGCCTATTGCTAACTGCCCACGGTCTTGCAAGCCCAGTGCCTGCGCAGCATGCACCGTCATGCCCAGCAGTGCCTGCAAGGGCGTGAGTTTGAATAGTGTGCAGGCCATGTTGAGCATGAGTAGTGGCGAGAGCGTGGGCGATGAGCCGGGGTTATGGTCTGTGGCAATAGCAATCGGCACACCCGCGCTGAGCAGGGCTTGCACAGGTGGTAACTTGGTTTCGCGCAAAAAATAATACGCGCCTGGCAGCAGTACCGCCACGGTGCCCCTTCCCTCGTTCGACTTGGCCATGGCCGCTATGCCTGTAGCACTCAGGTGCTCCAAATGGTCGCAGGACAATGCCCCATAGCTGGCAGCCAAGGCTGCGCCGTCTTGGTCACTTAACTGTTCGGCATGCAGCTTAATCGGCAAGCCCAGCGCCTGTGCTGCGTCAAACACACGCTGGGTTTGCGCATAGGTAAAGCCAATGGTGTCGCAAAACACATCCACTGCGTCAACCAAACCCTGTGCGTGCAATGCTGGCAGCCATGCGCACACAGCGTTGATGTAATCATCTGGCCGCCCCGCGAACTCCGGCGGCAATGCGTGGGCAGACAGGCAGGTGGTTTTCACCGTGATACCCAGCGCGTAGCCCACCTGGCGCGCTACACGAAGGCAGCGCGCCTCGTGCTCAAGGCTCAGGCCGTAACCAGACTTAATTTCTATGGTGCACACGCCCTCGCGCATCAGCGCTTGGGCGCGGGCTATCGCGCTGGCTAGCAACTGCGCGTCGGTGCAGGCGCGGGTGGCAGCCACCGTGGAGCGAATACCGCCGCCAGCGCGTGCAATGTCTTCATAACTTGCGCCCTGCAAGCGCATTTCAAACTCATGGGCACGGTGGCCGCCATAGACCAGATGCGTGTGGCAGTCGACCAAGCCTGGCGTGAGCAATGCGCCTTGCAGGTCGTGCTCGACGGCGATTTGTGCGCTGATTGCAGCAGGCAATGCGGCCCGCGCCCCCACCCACACAATACGCTCGTCTTGCGTGGCAACAGCACCATCGGCAATACAGCCCCAATCGGGCACATTGCCCGCAGCAGGGCATAAGGTGGCCAAGCTGGCGCTGTGCCAGAGCGTAACGGAGGGTGCAGTGCTCATGCCAACTCCTTGCATGCATGCAGGTCTGCGCCTAACCACCACGAGCCCGCAGCTTTGCCAGCGTTGTGGGCCGCCCAGTTGGTATCCGCGTCAAAGCGCCATGGCGCAGCACCTGCATTCAAACTACACAAAAAATCAAAGGCTTGCAAGCGCCTGCTGTGCACACCGTCGGACCAAACACCCGCAGACGCTGCGAGCAAGCCACGCAGGGGCATCGTATTGTTCCAGCATTGACCATTTACTACACAATCCATAGCGCCTAACTTAGCATGGATAGACTTCACCATCAAATTAATATCCCGCGTTGCGCCGCTTTTTAAATTGCAATGCGGCTCAAGTGCGCCGTCAAATTGAAGTGCGGCAGAGTCTACCGTTTGCACTACCTGCTTGCCCTCAAAATCAAGCACCACGCCCGCGCCCTGCACCACGCCAAACCAACGCTGCACGCCCAAAAACCGCGAGAAAGCACCATCACGGTCAATATCGGCCAAGCTAATACGCACCTGCCAAGCCTGCGCACTAGGCCATGCCAGTAGCTCCCGCGTCGCGCCACCGCCATTGCGCCAAGGCTGTGGCGCAATGTCTAGCGCTGATATCACGTTGACTGTCATGGCTTAAACTGACCTTGCAAACTGTAGCGCCCACCCGGATGCACCAAGCGCACAAAAGTAATCGGCGTATTGCGGCTCACGGTGCGGCGGTTCACGATCAAACACGGCTCTGTTTGCGCAATCCCTAAAAGTCGCGCCTCTTTGCGCGTGGGCGCACTGGCCTCAATGGAATACTGCGCCTGCCATAGGGGCGCGACTTGCAGCAGATACTGCGTGGGCGTGGTTTTGCAGAAGTCCACCTCCAAATACCCCGGCGCTCTGGCGGGGTTCACATAGCGGTCCTCGCATTGCAGCGCCACGCCATTGTCAAAATGCACGATCAGGGTGTGAAACACCGCTGTACCCACAGACAAACCAATGCGCGGAGCTAGTGCCGCGGTCACCTGCTCAGCACGCTTGAGGTGCACCACCGCGTGGTGGTGGTGACCGCGCGATTCAATTTCCTCATGCAAATCCCGAATCGTCAGGTTTGACGACAGGCGGTTCATAGGCGCGGCAAAAGTGCCCACGCCTTGCACACGGTTGACCATGCCACTGGCATGCAATTCGCGCAGCGCCCGATTCACCGTCATGCGGCTCACACCAAACTGCACCACCAGCTGCGCTTCTGAGGGCATCAGCGCGCCCGGCGCATACCGGCCGCGCTCCATCTCGTGCACCAAATAGTCTTTGACTTTTTGAAACTGGGCGCGCGGCTGCTGTGTTGCCGCTGCGTCTTGGGACACAGCATGGTTGGCCAAGGCAGGCGCTGGTTTGGGCATGTATTTACTTTCTCAACTTAGGGTAAATCTTACTTGACCTTACTTGTATGTACAAGTATATTTCAGACAAGTCCATTATTTATTTTTGAGTTACAAGCATGAGCCATTTAAACGAGCCCTTGGCGCAACAAGCTGCCCCACTGAGTAAAACCCCTGCGCAACCGCACGGTATGACAATCGCGCAACCGCACAGTATGACAATCGCGCAGCCGCGCGAGGTACGCTCACCCATTGGCAACACCCTAAATTGCAAAAGCTGGCAAACTGAGGCGGCCTACCGCATGCTACAAAACAACCTAGACCCCGCCG
>JANOYR010000060.1:0-15155 GCA_031428975.1 Polaromonas sp.
TGGCAGTGCGCCAAAATACCGCAAAAATTGCTCTGCGTGCCCGTGGGTGTAAAAAGCGCCGCCTCAAAGCCCAGCATATCGGCAATTTTGCTTTGTAGCGCGTTCACGCTCGGGTCATCGGCAAACACATCGTCGCCCAGCGGGGCGGCAAACATGGCCTGGCGCATGGCGGGCGTGGGCTGGGTGACCGTGTCGCTGCGCAGGTCAACAAGGGGGAAGTCGTGCTGTGGCATGGTGGGGCTTTGGTGTCGTTGGTTTTGGATATTGGGTCGTTTACTAGCGTCTAAGGTAACGCGAAAATCGCGAAGATTTCGCAAAGAACGCTAAAAAACACTAAAAATAGAACGCCAGCCGCTCAATCCGGCGCACTCAGCGCCAGCTTGACCCCAAAGCCCACAAATAGCGCCCCCGCCACGCGCTCTAGCCAGTGCAGGCTGCGCTGCACCACATCCACCCGCTTAGACACCCACGCGGCCAGCAACACATAGCCCATGTTCACTGGAATCGCGTTCAGGTTAAACAACACGCCCAGTGCCAAAAACGCAAGGCCAGGGTGTGCGGCATCTGGCCGGATAAACTGCGGCAAAAATGCCAAAAAGAACAGCGCCACCTTGGGGTTGAGTGCATTTGTCCAAAATCCTTGCAGAAACACTTTTCTTAAGGATTTTTGGGCATATGTCACTGTCATATGGTCATTGTTTGCTATTGTATTTGTAGTATTTTTTGTTGTATTTTTTGTTGTATTTGATGCAGCGTCTTGCGCCACAAAAGCTGGTGCTTTGGCGCGAAGCATCTGCCAACCCACCACCACCAGATACGCCGCCCCCAGCCATTTAAGCGCAGTAAAAGCCACGCCAGACGCTGCAATCAAAGCGCTCAGCCCCACCGTAGCGGCAGCCACATGCACAAAGCAGCCCGCCAATACGAAAAGCCAAATGTTTGGTATACCTAAACTGTCCATGATTTAGCCTTGAAAATTCCTGTTGCTTTGTGATTTACTGGTTCGCTTGAGGGCCGTTTGGTGGCGCATGCAGTGGGTGGCCTGATTTTTACTTCGCTCTTTTTCGCTCATGGCTGAGGCTGATCGGCCCTCGGACTGCGCAAGAAAGTCGCTTGGCCACGAGGCTACCTTTTTTACATCGCGAAAACCGCTGCGAAAAATCAGGCCACCCACTGCACGTTTGGGATGCTTGGTCTATGCACAGCAATCTGACCTCCCATTTTTTGGTATTCCTTTTGCGTCCTCTGCGTAACTTTTGCGTCCTCTGCGTCCGGCAGTCCTGTATTTCGGTATTCCAGTATTCAAAGTCTCAAAAAATTGCGCAGCATTGCATGCCCATGCTCAGTCAAAATACTCTCAGGGTGAAACTGCACGCCCTCAATGTCCAGTGTGGCATGCCGCACACCCATGATTTCGCCGTCTGGCGTGTGCGCGGTGATACGCAAACAACCGGGCAGGCTAGTGCGCTCAATGGCCAGCGAGTGGTAGCGGTTGACGGTGAACTGCGCAGGCAAATCTTTAAAAACGCCCTCTTGCGTGGTGGAAATCACCGAGGTTTTGCCATGCATCAGCTCTTGCGCGCGAATAATACGGCCCCCAAAGGCCGCGCCAATGGCTTGATGCCCCAAGCACACACCCAATATCGGCAGCTTGCCCGCAAAATGCCTGATAGCCGCCACACTGATACCCGCCTCGTTGGGCGAACAGGGCCCGGGCGATATGCACAGGCGCTCAAACGCACCTGCTGTGAACTGCGCGTCTAATTCGTCCAGCGTGACTTCGTCATTGCGCAGTGTCGTCACGCTAGCGCCGAGCTCGCCAAAGTATTGAACAATATTAAACGTGAAGCTGTCGTAGTTGTCGATCATGAGGAGTTTCATGGCTGGCTCCTTGGGTGGGGTTGGGCTGAATGCGGACTGCCGGACGCAGAGGACGCAAAAGTTACGCTGAAGACGCAAAAGGAATACAAAAATGCAGTCATAGCTTATTGACCAATCTGTGGATGCCTTTTACAACTGGAAATGCATGGAAATTGATGAGTAATCCCAGTTTTAGCCCCGAAAGTCGCAAATACGACAACAACTGTGCACGGTGAATATCCGCCAGAATATCAATGGCTTTTAACTCCACGATCACACTTTGTTCAACTACAAAATCAGCCTTGTAAATGACGCCAAGTTTGTAGCCTTTGTATTCTGAAGAAACCGGCACTTCGCGCTCAAAGTAAATTTCTCTTTCTTTTAGCTCTATGGCAAAAGCTGCCGCATAGGCGCTCTCCAATAAACCCACGCCCAACACTCGCTGCACCTCCACTGCGGCACCAATGATTTCATGCGAAAAATCATTCTCCACATGTTGGTATTCCTTTTGCGTCTTTTGCGTAACTTTTGCGTCCTCTGCGTCCGGCAGTTCGGTATTCGAGCGGTAATAAGTCATTCCAAACCCTCCTCCACCAGCTCTGCCGCCCGCAGCATGGCGCGGGCTTTGGCTTCGGTTTCTTTCCACTCTAGCTCAGGCACGCTGTCTGCCACCACACCGGCTGCCGCTTGCACAAACAATGTGCCATCTTTCACAATACCTGTGCGAATGGCGATGGCCACATCCATATCGCCTGCAAAGCTTAAGTAGCCACACGCGCCGCCATAGATGCCGCGTTTGCTGGGTTCGAGTTGGTCAATGATTTCCATGGCGTGTACCTTGGGCGCACCAGTCAGCGTGCCTGCGGGGAAGGTGGCTTTGAGCACGTCCATGTTGGTGGTTCCCTCTAGCAAAAGACCTTCTACATTGCTCACAATGTGCATCACATGGCTATAGCGCTCTATGGCAAAGGCTTCGGTCACTTTCACGCTGCCGATTTTGGCGATGCGGCCAATGTCGTTGCGGGCCAAGTCTATCAACATGACATGTTCGGCACGTTCTTTGGGGTCTGCCAATAATTCGGCCTCGGTCAACTTGTCGGCCTCGGGCGAGGCAGCGCGGGGCCGAGTGCCAGCGAGCGGGCGAATGGTGATTTTCTGGCCTTCATGCGTGTTCTCTTGGCGCACCAAAATTTCGGGCGATGCGCCGACGATGTGGAAATCGCCCATGTCATAAAAATACATGTAAGGGCTGGGGTTCAGCGAGCGCAACGCACGGTATAGCGACAGCGGCGACTCGGTGAAGCGTTTCTTAATACGCTGCCCCACCTGTACCTGCATGAAGTCGCCCGCCTCAATCATGCCTTTGGCTTTTTCAACGGCCGCCAAATAATCCGCCTTAGCAAATTCGCGCTCCACGGGGTAGTCTTGGCTTTGCCGAATCTGCGGGGCGGCCACGCTATAACGCAACTTTTCTTTGAGCTCGCGCAGTCGCTTCTTGGCATTGGCGTAGGCCTCAGGCACTTTCGGGTCTGCATAGACGATTAAATAGAGCTTGCCCGATAAGTTGTCGATTACGGCCAGTTCTTCGCAGAGCAAAAGCATGATGTCTGGACAGTCCAGGGTATCTGGCGGGCATGTGGCAATGAGTTTTTTCTCAATATGGCGCACCGTGTCATAACCAAAATACCCCGCTAAACCACCACAAAAACGCGGCATTCCCGGGCGCACAGCTACTTTAAAGCGCGATTGAAACGCCTCGATCGCATCCAATGGATTGCCTGCAATCGTCTCCACCACCACGCCCGCTGTGATCACCTCGGTTTTGGCGGCATCACCAAAACCTGTGGCGCGCACGATGGTTTTGGCGGGCAAGCCAATGAAGCTGTAACGGCCAAAACGCTCCCCTCCGACCACAGATTCAAGCAAAAAGCTGTATTGGCCTTGCCCACTGGCATAGGCCAGCTTTAAGTAAAGCGACAAAGGGGTTTCTAGGTCGGCAAAGGCTTCGACCATGAGCGGGATACGGTTGTAGCCTGCGGATGCGAGGCTTTTGAATTCAAGTTCGGTAATCATACAGTTGAGCCTTTATTGCTCTGAGCTGGCGCAGTAGCCAGTCAATGTTTTGGGAATTCGCCCAACGCCTCATGGAGAGGGCGGGCAAGTGAAGGCGGCCGGTAGCCGCGAAACCAATAATTAAATTGGCTTACGCCAGACCCAAGCTCCTCGGCGCGAGACGCGGCCTGATGCGGTGGGGGTTGGCTTTTTACAAAACATAGCGCAAGTGTACCAAAAGATGGGGCCAGCAAATCTGCTGGCCTTTGGCAACTGTGATTTTCTATACACCACTCGAAAACCCTCGTTGTGTATTTTTTCACATGCTCTCACAATGCAGCTATACCAGAACATCTATTCTGTGATGTAACTACTTTTGGGGCTATTTAATGAACAAGAATTATTTGTGTGCGCTTTCGTTGGGTTTGGTTTTCGCCGCCACGTCGCTGTCTGCTGCAACCGTGGATATCAGTGGCGTTAAATACGAAGATACCTTGGACTTGGGCGGTAGCAAACTGGTGCTCAACGGCGTTGGTGTTCGCTACAAAGCGGTGTTTAAAGTCTACACGGCGGGCTTGTATTTAGGCAAAAAAGTGTCAAGCCCTGAAGCAGTGGTTGCATCGCCAGGCGCAAAGCGCATCAGCATGACCATGCTGCGCGACATTGACGCGGGCGAGCTGGGCAAGCTCTTTTCACGCGGTATTGAAGACAACATGCCCAGAAACGAGTTTTCCAAGCTGATTCCGTCTATTTTGCGCATGAGCCAGCTTTTTAGCGATTACAAAAACCTTAAAGCTGGCGATTCATTCACCATTGACTGGATTCCCGGCACTGGCACGGTCATCAGCATCAAAGGCAAGCCTTATGGGGAACCCTTCAAAGAACCTGGTTTTTTTAATGCGCTTTCGCTCATTTGGCTTGGCCCCCAGCCCGCCGACTGGAAGCTGAAAGACGCTTTGCTAGGCAAAGCAAGCTAGTGTTTTAGCCGCCCAATACTGTGATCTTCTGCACATTATTGAACGGCTATTTTCACCAAATTCACCACAACCTAGGGTATTTACTTATTTCTAGATGAGTGGATTTTTTTGACAATATAAAAAGCACGAACGTTCGTTTTTATTTATTATCTAACCGAGACACACGATGAAAATATTTTCTCCCAAATTAATCGCCGCTGGCATTGCCTTGCTGCTGGCTTCGGTCACGTTTGCGGTGTATGCCACCAACTATTCCTTGTGGATCAATGGCCGCAGCAATGCCAGCGCTGTGTCTGGCAACCACGCAGACTTTATTTATTGGGGGCCTTCAGCCACAGCCGCTGGTTTGAATAAAAAATCGGTGAACTGGGATGGCTACAACCGTATTTCGGACCAAAACTACCGCATTCGTGACGCGCTAGACTGCTACTGCACAGGCGCTAACTGGTGCTACGTGGCAGCGCACAGCGCTGGCAATTTGCAAATCGGCTACGCTATGTCGCTGTTTGGCGGCACTACCCGCACCAAAATGAATGCCACCCCCAACGCAGCAGGCACTTGCACTGGCAACGGCACTGGCACACAAACTGGCTGGAACATTAAATGGGTCGATGTCGCCGCTGGTGCTGGCGGCGGCAGCGAGTTGTCCGATGTGGGCAGCTGGGCCGTCTCTGAGCCTTTGGTGTCCGACCTGAAAACCACCACAGCCCGCGCCATGTATGACCACAACCAAACCCGTTCCAAATGGTTTTATATGTTTGCAGGCTCTAAAGGCACGGCTTATTCCGCCATACTCCCCGGCCAAGACGACGAAGCTGTAGCCTACCACTCAGCGGGTGGTGTTTCGGGCAGCGGTGGCGCGGGTTTTTGCAACCCTTCGGATTGGTTTTGCAATGACTTAACGTTGGGCACAGCTGCCAACGAAGGCGGCAAAGCCAAGTGGAGCTTTCACAGCGTGAGTTTCCGTGACGACACAGAGTCGTTGAACCACTACACCAATGGCAACTGGGGTGGCGTGGTGAGCAAGGTGCGTGCAGACATGGTGACTTACGCGAACTAAGTTCCGCAAAATGCCGCCTAGGCGGCTAGCAGTCCTGCCAAGCCGCTTACCCCATAAGCCGCTTGGCAATTTTTTTGTTGAATCCCATCGCCATTGCCGCCGCCCTGGCCCACAATTCACCCATGCGCAACATCTCTATTGCTATCGCTCTCGCCCTGACTTTGGCCATCGGCGGCCTCTTGGCTTGGCTTTTGGCACCAGACAGTGCGGCAAGCAGCGCTGCCGAGGTGGGACAAGGCACGACCAGTGCAACCGCCACGGTCGGCCAATCGAATACAGCGGGTGTTGCCAGCGGCTTGGGCCCTTATAGCCCTGAAGGCCAGATTGCGCGGCAAGCGCAGCGCAACGCCTTGCAGCTGCGTTACGACCGCGCCGAGCAGGTGTATTCAAGCTACCGCGAAGCCACGCGCTATCCGCACGAGTCGCGCCCAATTGCCGAACACGCCGACCAAACGCGGCCGTTTACACCTATTGGTGAAGAAAAAATCCCGCGTAACAGCACCACAGGTGAGGCCATCAAAGGACTGCGCCTGCGCACCTCGCAAGAGCGCGTCTTCATGGGCGGACAAGAAAGCGCGTGGTTTAGCGTGCAGGCAGTAGATGAAGCGGGCAAGCCGTTAGCGCTCACTATCACCAAGGCTTGGGCACAGTCGGTGCCCGCCCCTGGCACAGCGGTGGCCATTATCCGTGCCGACATGCAGTTTGCCGACGACGGCGCAGCGCCCGACACGCAGGCTTTAGACGGCCAATACACCGCCCGCCTGAGCCCAACGCGCCAAGGCTTTGCCAACTACGGCGGCACGATTCAAGTATTTGCGCAAATCAGCGCGGGCGGCCAGCAAAGCGCAGTGCAGTTTGACGTGGTGTACAACCCACAAGTGCCTGCCGCATGGACTGGCGTGCGCGAGGCGCTAGAAGCAGGCTCGCTGGTGTTTTATGCCAAAGCCTTGGTGGCACAAGCGGGCCGCTACGTGGTGAGCGCCCGCGTGGACGATGCCAACGGCCAGCCCTTTGCCTTGCTGCAATTCAACGACGAAGTGGCCGCTGGCCAGCGCGAATTCAAGCTGCAGCTCTTTGGCGCGCTGATTCGGGACAAAAAACCCGCCTTCCCCTTGCAACTGCGCGATGTCGATGGCTTTTTGCTAATCCCCGACAAATTCCCCGACCGTGCCAACTTAGCCCGCTGGGCAGGCGTGGTGCACACCAGCGGCCGCTATGCACTGGACAAATTCTCGGATGCCGAATGGAACAGCGAAGAGCGCAGCCGCTACCTCACAGAATATGGCAAAGATGTAGAAGAGGCACGCAGGCGGCTGCAGGAATTACAAATCAAATAATTTTTAAAACATATTTGATTTAAAACAATTGTGTTGTGCAGCCGCTAAATCGAGGCTAGCGAATCCACAAACCCATCGGCATCCACCGCTCCAATCGGCTGGCCGTGGTTGTAGCCATAGGTGACCAGCACCACCGGACAACCTGCGGCGCGGGCGGCGAGCGCGTCGTTGCTGCTGTCGCCGATCATCAGGGTGCGCGCAGGAAGCGTGCCCAGCGCTTTGCAGGTTTCTAGGAGCGGCAGCGGGTCTGGCTTTTTGCGGGCAAAGGCGTCGCCGCCGAATACATGGCTGAAGTAGCCGTCTAAGCCTTTGGATTTGAGCAGCGGAAGGGCGAATGCGCCCGGTTTGTTGGTCAGGCAAGCCAGTTTTAGACCGCGTGCGCGCAGCGCATCCAAGCCTTCACGCACACCGGGGTAGACGGCGCTGTATTGGCCGTTAACGGCCAGATAATGCGCTTGGTAGGAGGCAAGCGCTTGCTCTAGAGTAGGGAATTTTGCATCAAAATTCACTTTATTTACTATATTATTAATAGCACAATGTGACGCTACGACCGTGACATTGGCCGTATTTTTGATAAATTCTAAAGTTTGGGCAATCAAATGCTCGCTGCCCTTGCCCACTGTGCGCTCTATAAAGGCGCGGTCAACGGCTGGCAACGCAAACTGCGCCAGCATGCGATTCAGCGCCACCTCAAAATCACCCAGCGTATCGACCATGGTGCCGTCGAGGTCAACAATCACGGCCTCCAAGTCGTCCGCCCAGTCGCTTGAAATGCCTTGCAGAGCAAAAGTCATGGGGCCACTCAAGCCAAGGCGACGCGCATTTGATCAACCACGGCCTTGTAATCGGGTTTGCCAAAAATCGCGCTGCCTGCCACAAAGGCATCGGCTCCCGCATCGGCCACACGGCGGATATTGTCGGGTTTGATGCCGCCGTCTACCTCTAGGCGAATGTCTTTGCCGCTGGCGGTGATGCGTTGGCGCACTGCCTCGATCTTGCGCAGCGCAGAGTCGATGAAGCTTTGGCCGCCAAAACCGGGGTTAACGCTCATGATGAGGACCAAATCAATGTCGTCGATGACGTAATCCAACACATCCAATGGTTGGGCGGGGTTGAACACCAAGCCGGGTTTGCAGCCCTTGCTGCGAATCGCTTGGATGCTGCGGTGCACGTGGCCGGATGCGTCGGGGTGAAAGCTGATGTAATCCGCGCCCGCCTCGGCAAAGGCAGCGGCGAGCGCGTCCACAGGCTGCACCATGAGGTGAACATCCATCGGCACGGGGCTGCCATCAACACGCTTGGCATGCGGCTTAATCGCTTGGCAAATCATGGGGCCAAACGTCAGGTTGGGCACATAGTGGTTGTCCATCACGTCAAAATGGATCCAGTCTGCACCAGCGGCAATGACGTTTTTCACCTCGTCGCCCAAGCGTGCAAAATCGGCGGACAAAATGGAGGGGGCAATCAGGTAGTTGGGTTTGGTCATACACGGATTGTATTGGGGCTCGGTGTGACAGCCAAAACTCAGCAAGAGTACGCTGAAATTTTTAGAGAGCGCGAAAAACTGCCACAATCCAACTCTGTGTCTTAAGCCCAAATCTTGCCATGTCTGACTACCAAATGCGCGTGAATGTGCAGCCGCAATACTTGCCCGAGCAATCCTCGCCAGCGCAGGGCGTGTTCACTTTCGCCTACACGGTGACGATCACCAACACTGGCAAAATTGCTGCGCAGCTGATTTCGCGCACTTGGAATATCAACGATGCCAATGGCTTACACGAGAAGGTCAAGGGCTTGGGTTTGGTGGGCGAACAGCCACTGCTTAAGCCGGGCGAGAGTTTTCAGTACACCAGTGGTTCGCGCCTGCGTACGCCCACGGGCACCATGCATGGCAGCTACTTTTGTGTGGCGGCTGATGGGGAAAAGTTTGAGGTGGACATTCCTATGTTTGTGCTGGATGCTTTGAGCACACTGGGCGACAAGCCTACCCTGCACTGACGCGGCGAGATGGCCTTTATGGGTGAATTTGACCTCATTAAGCGCTATTTTCAGCAGCCTGCCGCTGCGCAAAAAGGTGCTCTGGGTGGTCAAGACGTCGGCATTGGCGATGACTGCGCGGTTTTTACCCCCACATCGGGCATGCAACTTTGCATCAGCAGCGACATGCTGGTGGAGGGGCGGCATTTTTTGTCTACGGTGTCACCCCAAGCGTTGGGGCACAAGGCCTTGGCGGTCAATTTGAGTGATTTGGCAGCTTGTGGGGCGCGGCCAGTGGGATTTACCTTGGCTTTGGCCATGCCGCGTGCCGATGAAGCTTGGTTGCAAGGGTTTTCGCAAGGCTTGTTTGCACTGGCCAATCTGCATGGCTGCCCCTTGATGGGTGGCGACACCACGCTAGGGCCGCTGAATATCTGCATCACGGTATTGGGCGAAGTGCCACACGGCATGGCCTTGCTGCGCAGCGGGGCACGGGTCGGGGATGGTATTTATGTGAGCGGCGCTGACAGCGAACATGTAGGGCAGGCTAGGCTAGCGCTAGAGGTCTTTCGCGGCACGGTGGCGGTGGACGATGCCGTGTTTTCCCACGCGAGGCGGCGCATGGAAATGCCCAGCCCGCGCGTGGCGCTGGGCATGGCCCTGCGGGGAGTGGCCAGCAGTGCGGCAGATGTGAGCGACGGACTCTTGGGGGATTTGCGCCACATCCTCGCAGCCAGTGGCGTGGGGGCTGATATTGACACCACATTTGCTACACAATTAGTAGCATCATATGACCATATGACGCCGACATCGGCCAAAATTATTCAAAATAATGCGCTAGAGTGGTGTTTAGCAGGCGGGGACGACTATGAACTGGTCTTCACTGCCCCACAGGCAGCACACCAAACCCTGCAAGGCATTGCGCAGGCCACACAGACCACGCTCACGCTCATTGGCTGTGTCACGCCGCTGCTAGCGCACCAAGCGCCACTGCGTCTGCTGGATGCCACTGGCCAGCCGATGCCTGCTGCTTTTGCATCTTTCGATCACTTTGCGTGAGCCCGCTGTAGCCCCAATCTTGCGCAGGTAACTCCCGCACGATGCAATAACTGGCCTTGGCCAAAGGGCCGAGCACCGCCTGCATTTCGGCAAAAGCCGCTGCAATCCAGCGCGCTTTTTCACCCGCTGTGTTGGTGCCTTGGGTAATTGATATTTCAACCAAGGCGGTGGGCTGGCTCACCGCACGACCGCCAATGCTCCAGCGGGCAGCAGGCAAGTCGTCAATGAGCACCGCTGTAACCGCCTCGTCTTTGTGCAAAATATCAGCGGTAATGGCGGTTAGCTTACGTGCTATTGCAGCGTATTGCTCAGGATTTTGTAGCGGCGCAATACGGGCGACGATGGTGGGCATGGTGTGACTCCTGTTTTGAAACTATGGGGTAAATGTAGGCACACCAAGGTTTTTTGGATACCGTGCGCAGCGCAATTTGCTTTTGCGTAAAATGCAAAAGCATATGGACTTTGCCGACCTTCACCTTTTTTTGCGCGTGGCCGAACTGGGCTCACTGTCGGGGGTGGCACGCGAGCGCAATGTACCTGTCAGCCAAATATCCCGCGCCATCACGCGGCTAGAGGCGCAGCACCACACCCGCCTTCTGCACCGCAGCACCCACGGCCTGTCGCTTACCGACGAGGGACAAACCATGGTTGACTACGGCAAACGCATCGGCACCAGCCTGCAAGACTTGGCTGATGACATTGCGCCCAGCGGGGTATTGCGCGGCACGCTGCGGGTCGCAGTCAGCGCCGCCATGGCGCATTATGTGATTGCGCCCAGCCTACTGGGCTTGCTGGCCTTGCACCCCCAGCTTCAAGTGGAGCTGATGGCCGATGACCGCGCGGTAGATTTGGCACGCGAAGGCGCAGATATTGCGATCCGCAGCGGCCATATTGCCGACAGTTTGGTGGCCCGTGAAATCGGCAGGCAAGACCGCAGGCTGTATGCGACGCCCGACTATCTGGCGCGTTGGGGCCAACCCACCAGCGTGGCCGACTTGGCAAACCACCGCTTAATTACCAACAGTGTGATTCCCGCATTCAACCAATGGCCGTTTTACAGCCCTGTTGCTGGCGCACCGCCCAGTATTTTTCACGCCAGTGGCCAGCTGCGCGCCAATTCCACCGCCGTCATGATGACCATGGCCTTGCAAGGCTTGGGTATTGTGCGCAGCTCGAGTGTTATTTGCGCACCATTGGTAAGCCAAGGTTTGTTGCTGCCGGTGTTGGGCAACTTGGTGCACAGCGAAGTATTGCCCATTTATGCCGTGATGCTGGCCGAGCGCCACCGAAGCCCCAAAGTACGCGTCGCCATTGACTATTGGCTGCTATGGTTCGCCCGCGAGGCCCTCTGATTTTTGCACTTGCGCTTTCAGCCAGCATTTTTTGCCCGCCTCCCCCCCCAATTCACAAGACGTTTATGGCACTTATCAACGACCCAAACCACGACTTTACGGCCTTGCCCACGGGCGCTAATCCCGCGTCTTTGCACCCGCCTTTGTTGCCTAATGTGCTGCGCCCCAGCGCCAGCTTCATGCTGGGCCACCCTGCCCGCCTGATTGCATTGGGTTTTGGCTCGGGTTTGTCACGCATTGCACCAGGCACGGCGGGCACGCTGTGGGGCTGGTTGTCGTTTTGGATGATGCAGCAGCATTTATCGAGCGCGCAAATTGGCTGGGTCATCGCCGCGTCCATCCCCCTTGGCTGGTGGGCCTGCACGGTGTGCGCCCAGCACATGCGGGTGGCCGACCCAGGGGCCATTGTGTGGGACGAAATTGTCGCTTTTTGGCTGATTTTGTGGATCGCCTCGCCCGTTGGCTTTTGGGCGCAGCTGGTAGCCTTCGCCCTGTTTCGCTATTTTGATGCCGCCAAGCCCGGCCCTGTGGCGTGGGCCGATGCACTTTTTAAGGGCTTTGGGCCGCGCGGTGGTTGGGGCATTCTGTTTGACGACTTGGTAGCGGCTGGCTGCACTTTGCTGGTGATTGCGCTTTGGCGGTTTTGACCAAGCTTCGGGTTTCATTCTGTGTACGGCCTTCTACAGACTCTGCTTGTAAGCATTTCATGCGAGCTTAGCCGCAGGGCGAGGTGGCTGGGTAAGTTGGTTTTAAAACCGCAGCGCGAGCATAGCCTGATCAGCGTTTTGGCGCTCCCGTCCGACCGATTTGCGGTATGTCCGCCATGAGGGCGCGGCGGGAGCGCTAAAACGCTGGTCGGGCGCACAAAAACAACGCGTAGGCATCGTAAAACCAAAAAATCTGCATCAATCTGAACCCGATTTCTCCACACAATAAACCAACAGGAGAAAACATGCCACTAACTACCATCGACATCCGCACCACCTACACCGAGGCGCAAGAGGTCGCCATCATCGAGGCCGTGCAATCAGCGCTGATTGAGGGCTTCAAAATCCCGGTGGAAGACCGCCACGTCACCCTGCGTGTGCATGCGCCACACCGCATGATCGTGCCGCCGCACTGCACGCAACCTGAGCGCTACACCATCGTGTGCATTGATGCTTTTGCGGGAAGATCAGCGCAGGCCAAACGCAACTTGTACCAAGCGATTGTGAGCAATTTGGCTGCGCTGGGCATCCCGCCAGACCACGTCATCATTCGGCTGCTAGAGCCCACTATGGACAACTGGGGCATCAAGGCTGGGCAAATGGCCAGTGACGTGGGCGTGAACTTCAAACTTGACGTTTGAATGCGCACTTGAGAGCACCACGCCAAGCAAACTGGCTCAGTGCCAGCGCACTGCGCATGCGCTCACAAACCGGTCAGTAAATGCACCGCCCCCGAAAAAGTGAAAAAAGCCAACACGGTGCTGACCAAAATAATTCGCGCAATGCGGCCATTGTTAGCACCAAATTTTTCGGCCAGCAGCGACACATTCGATGCGCTGGGCAGCGCCGCCACCAACACAATAACCGTCAGGCTAAAGCGATCCAGCGGCACTCCCATGCGGATAGCAGCGCTGCCCACCAGCAACACCAAAAGCGGGTGCAGAATCAGCTTTTTCATGGCCACTGGCACATATTCGGCCAGTGGGGTGGGGTCGGTGCTGGTCATTTGAGAGCGGGCGATCACTGCACCTATGGTGAATAAGGCCACGGGCGATGCCGCATCGGCCAGCATGGCCATGGTGGCTTTTACGGGCGCAATGGGCTCTAGACCAAAGTACGACGACACGGCACCGGCCACAATGGACCACGGCATGGGATTGCTGGCCACGCCCTTGAGCGCATTTTTCACCGCTTGCCCTGCGCCGGCACTGTTGGCCGCATCCAAGCGCGACAGAGCAATACAAAGCGAAGACGTGACGATCAAATCTACCAAAATAGTCACAATGGCAGGGCCCGCCGCCTGTGCGCCCAGAAGCGCCACCAAGAGCGGCACCCCCATGAAACCCGTGTTGGGAAAAGCCGCTACTAAAGAGCCAAACGCCGCATTGTTCCAGTCGATGCGCTGGCTCAGCGTAACCGCGGTGGTAAAACCCACCATGATCATGGCGCACAGCAGGTACACGCCAAATAGCGCGGGGTCAAACAGCGAGGCAATCGGCGTGCCAGAGCCAAAACGGTAGAGCATACAGGGCAGCGCAAAATACAACACAAAGGTGTTGAGCCCAGGAATAGCCGCTTGCGGCAAAAACCCGCGCCGCGCAGCTATGTAACCGCACAGCACCAAGGCGAAAAAGGGGAAGGTAATTTGCAGGATTTGCAGCACAGAACGATTGTCTCAGGTCAGACTGGCATAAATTTGCAGCTTACTGACAATTATTGAGGCAAGCCGCCGTTATGATTCGCCGCTTCTGTCGTTTTCCTGAGTTTTTCTCTGCATGTCCACCTCCGGCCCCGGCCTCAATCTCGCCCAGCAAGAGGCAGTTAATTATTTGCAAGGCCCTAGCTTGGTGTTGGCGGGGGCAGGTTCCGGCAAAACGCGGGTGATTACCCACAAAATTGCAAGGCTGATTCAATCGGGCGTGCCGCCCAGCGCCATTGCCGCCATCACCTTCACCAACAAAGCCGCCGCCGAGATGCGCGAACGCGCCAAGGCCTTGGTGGGGCGGGCGGCCAAAGACGTGCTGATTTGCACTTTTCACGCCTTGGGCGTGAAAATGCTGCGCATGGACGGGCAAGAACTGGGGCTGAAAAAGCAGTTCAGTATTTTGGACAGCGACGATGTGCTCTCCATGCTCAAAGACGCGGGCGGCAGCACCGACAACGCCACCGCACGGCAGTGGCAATGGGCCATCAGCGCATGGAAAAACGCCGGGCTCAATTCCGCCCAAGCGCTGGCGCAGGCCAAAGACGACAACGAACGGGTGACCGCCACCATCATGGGGCGCTATGAAGAGCGCTTGGTGGCCTACCAAAGCGTAGATTTTGACGACTTGATTGGCATGCCGCTCAAGCTGCTGCAAGTGTCTGAGCGGGTGCGGCTGGAGTGGCAGCAGCGCATGGGCCATGTGCTGGTGGACGAATACCAAGACACCAATGCCACGCAGTATGAATTGCTCAAACTCATGGTGGGCGAGCGTGCCCGCCTGACCTGTGTGGGCGACGACGACCAGTCGATTTACGGCTGGAGGGGGGCTACGCTGGACAATTTGCGCAGGCTTCCGGCGGATTTTCCGCAGCTTAAAGTGATTAAACTGGAGCAAAACTACCGCTCCACCGAGGCCATATTGCGTGCGGCCAACAACGTGATTGGCCTGAACCCCAAACTGTTTCCTAAAAAGCTGTGGAGCGATTTGGGGGAAGGCGAGCCGGTGCGCGTGGTGGATGCTGACAACGAAGAGCACGAAGCCGAGCGCAGCGTGGCACGCATCCAAAGC
>JANOYR010000061.1:0-33021 GCA_031428975.1 Polaromonas sp.
GTTGTCGCTTGCAGCGCTAGAGCCAGCCGCGAAAGCAGTACCTGCCAATGCGACGGATGCAAACAACATTGCGATTTTGTTTAATTTCATCATGTTCATCCTCAAAATTGATACTACAGCGCGAGCTGCTCGGGTATAGAGTTTATAAGCGGTTGCAAACTTACTCGTGGGCTTATTGTGCCACACTCGCGGCCTGCTTCCAAATAAGGAGAAGGGCGAGGCACACTATGCCCAAAATTGTTGCAATCGCACCACAAGCACCCGAGGGCGGGATCGGGCATTCATGCGCTAGCTGCGCCCGCCGAAAGCCTGGGTAAACGCCGCAATAACCGCTAAAATCAGTGGGCTATGGTTTTTTCAGCCTTAATGCTCCCTACAGTCCCTCACCCTTGGCCGCTTCATGACATCCTTTGCTAAAGAAACTCTGCCCATCAGCCTCGAAGAGGAAATGCGCCGAAGCTACCTAGACTACGCCATGAGCGTGATTGTGGGCCGTGCTCTGCCCGATGCCCGCGACGGCCTAAAGCCCGTGCACCGCCGGGTGCTGTACGCCATGCACGAGTTGAGCAACGACTACAACCGCCCCTACAAAAAATCCGCCCGTATTGTGGGCGATGTGATTGGTAAATACCACCCGCACGGCGACACCGCGGTGTATGACACCATCGTGCGCATGGCGCAAGATTTCAGTTTGCGCCATATGTTGGTCGATGGACAAGGTAATTTCGGCTCGGTAGACGGCGACAACCCTGCGGCCATGCGTTACACCGAAATCCGCTTGTCCAAAATCGCCCATGAAGTGCTGGCCGATTTGGACAAAGAAACGGTCGATTTTGGTCCTAACTACGACGGCAGCGAATCTGAGCCATTGGTCATGCCCACGCGCCTGCCCAACTTACTGGTCAATGGTTCATCGGGCATTGCCGTGGGCATGGCCACCAATATTCCCCCGCACAACCTCAACGAAGTGGTCGATGCCTGTCTGCATTTGCTAAAAAACCCAGAGGCTACGGTAGACGAGCTAATGGAGATCATTCCAGCGCCCGACTTTCCGACTGCAGGTATTATTTATGGCCTGTCTGGTGTGCGCGATGGCTACCGCACAGGCCGAGGCCGCGTGGTGATGCGCGCCAAGGTGCACTTTGAAGACATCGACAAAGGCAATCGCCAATCCATCATTGTGGATGAATTGCCTTACCAAGTGAACAAAAAGACGCTGCAAGAGCGCATGGCTGAGCTGGTGCACGAGAAAAAAATCGATGGCATCTCGCACATCCAAGACGAGTCGGATAAATCGGGCATGCGCTTGGTGATTGAGCTCAAGCGCGGAGAAGTACCTGAGGTGGTGCTCAATAATTTGTATAAACAAACCCAGCTGCAAGACACTTTTGGCATCAACATGGTGGCGCTGATTGACGGACAGCCCAAGCTATGCAATCTGCTCGATTTGGTCAGGGTGTTTTTAAGCCACCGCCGAGAAGTGGTCACGCGGCGCACCGTGTTTGCACTGCGCAAAGCCCGCGACAGTGGGCATTTGCTCGAAGGCTTGGCCGTGTCGCTGGCCAACATCGACGAATATATACGAATCATCCGCAACGCGCCCACACCGCCGGTGGCCCGCGCCGAACTCATGAGCAAGTCATGGGACAGCGCCATAGTCAAACAAATGCTCACCCGCACCCGCGAGGACGGCAGCGAGGTGAATGCAGACGACTACCGCCCCGCGACCATGGAGCGCGAGTTTGGCTTGCAAACCGACGGGCTGTATCGCCTGTCGGATGCGCAAACCACTGAAATTCTCAACATGCGTTTGCAACGCCTGACCGGCCTAGAGCAAGACAAAATTGTCGTTGAATACAAAGAAGTGATGGGCGAGATTGAAAACTTGCTGGACATTTTGAGTAAACCCGAGCGTGTGAGCATCATCATTGCCGAAGAACTGGCCGCTTTGCGTGCCGAGTTTGGCCAAACTAAGTTGGGTGCGCGCCGCAGCCAAATAGAGCACAACGCGCAAGACATGTCCACCGAGGATTTGATCACCCCCACCGACATGGTGGTAACGCTCAGCCACAGCGGCTATATCAAAAGCCAGCCATTGTCTGAGTACCGCGCCCAAAAGCGTGGCGGGCGCGGCAAGCAAGCCACCACCACCAAAGAGGACGATTGGATTGACCAACTCTTTATTGCCAACACGCACGATTATTTGCTCTGCTTTAGCAACCGAGGCCGCATGTACTGGCTTAAAGTGTGGGAAGTTCCCGCAGGTTCGCGCGGCTCTCGCGGACGGCCCATCGTCAATATGTTCCCGCTGCAAGAGGGCGAAAAAATCAATGTGGTGCTCGCGCTAACGGGCGACAAGCGCAGCTTCCCGTCCGACCAATATATTTTCATGGCTACCAGTATGGGCACTGTCAAGAAGACGGCGCTGGACGAATTCAACAACCCACGCAAGGGCGGCATCATTGCTGCGGTGCTCGACGATGGCGACTATTTGATTGGCGCGGCCCTGACCGACGGCAAACACGATGTGATGCTGTTCAGCGATGGGGGCAAAGCCGTGCGTTTTGACGAGAACGATGTGCGCCCGCTGGGCCGCCAAACCCGCGGTGTGCGCGGCATGATGCTGGAAGACACGCAAAGCGTAATTGCCATGCTGGTGGCGCAAGATGACCAACAAAGCGTGCTCACCGCCACTGAAAACGGCTATGGCAAACGCACCAATATTACCGAATACACCCGCCACGGCCGCGGTACGAAGGGCATGATCGCCATTCAGCAAAGCGAACGCAATGGCAAAGTGGTGGCCGCAACCTTGGTGCATCCTGATGACGAAATCATGCTAATTACGGACAAAGGGGTGCTGGTGCGTACCCGAGTGAGCGAGATCCGCGAGATGGGCCGTGCCACGCAAGGCGTGACGCTCATGAGCATGGATACTGGCGATAAAATTTCAGGCGTTCAACGCATTGTGGAAAACGATGCTGCGGTAGACGTAGCAATCGACGATGGAGTTGACAAAGAATGAGCTCACTAAACGCCATTAAAAATATAGTTTCAATCATTGTTTTTACAGCAACATCAGCAGGTTTACATGCACAAACCGCGATGTCGACGGCACTGTCAAGCCCTGATGCAAAGCTTGCGTTGGCAAGTCGCGTAGTGGCTTTACAGCAAGGCCCAGAAATGGATCGCCTGCTCTCCCAATTGGCCAGGTCTGCGGCAGCGCCCTTGGTTGCACCTTTGGAGCAAAAGGTCAATGCACTGCCTCAAGCAAAACAAGAAGCGGCAGCAAAAACGATCGATGAACAATTACAAAAATTTGGCGAAGCCGCCATTTCTGCGCTGCGCGGCCATCTTGACGCTGTGAGCAACACTAACTTAGTGCCCGCCTATATGGAGCGTTTTTCTGAGGAGGAGTTGCGTGCATTGGTTGCCATGCTCGATGCACCTGTGTTTAAAAAATACCAAACCGCGTCTCCTGAATTAGGCAATATTTTGGTGCGGGGTTTGGTAGATGCTTCTCGCACAGAAGTGCAGGCATTAGCCAAAGACTTTGAGGCGGTCGCTATCAGAGCAGTGGGCCCTACTGTGCCAACAAGCGCAGCCCCAAAGCAAGCGCCTCGCACGGGTGCTGGGGCAGCGGCCAGCAGGCCCTAGATATCAGGGCTAAACCAGTGCTACTCACCCATCGCTCGCTCCTGCTTTGCTGGGCTTTTGTCGCAACTATGGCTTGTGGAAATGTTGATGCACAAACGCTTGTTGATCACAGCAAAGCCGGCCTACAAGCTTCCTCTGCGCCGGCTAACCTAGAAAAATCTCCCGAAGCACTCGGTAAATTTTTAGGCGCAGGCTTGGTAGATCCGCGGCAAAAATTGCGCGCTGTATACCAGTGGATGGCCTTGCGCATGAACTACGACACCGCCGCTTACCGCAGTGGCCGTCAAATTACGCAAACTGCCCAGCAGGCGCTTGATTCGCGCATGAGCAGCTGTGACGGTTTTTCCACTCTTTTTGCAGACTTGGCCAAGCATGCTGGGGTAGAAGTCACCACGGTTCTAGGCTATGTTAAGGACGGATTCCACGAAAAAGGCGAGGCATTTAAGGATACCAACCATGCTTGGAATGCTGTCCGCCTTGACGGGCAATGGTATTTGATTGACTCTACTTGGGGCTCTGGCTTTGATGATGGCAAGCAGTTTGTGCGCAGCTTTAACCCGTTTTATTTCCTTGTTCCGGCAGACTCTTTGTATCTGAGCCACTTCGCAAAAGACCCAGCCCAGCGTTTTGGAAACAGTGCCAAAGATCTCGCTGATTTTGCCGCCCTGCCCCATGCCCCCGTCACCTTGCTGACGATTGCCACGCCGACTGTTACCGACATTGCTTTGGCCAAAACTGTAGGTTTTGCCAAAACCTTTGCACAAGCCAGTGGCAATATGCAAGTTGAAACTGGCCCGATTGCAGCTGGCTTACGCGCTGGCAACACCTATGCTTGGCAAATTAACAGCAGTTTTTATCACGAAATGGCCGTATTGCACAAAGGACAATGGACTGATTTTTCGGCAAACACCGTTCGACCGATTGCGACTACCCCACGAACAAGCTTCCATGTGAACTTCACTCCTAGCGAAGGATTGGTGCAAATTGCGGCCAAGAAAGCAACGGATGCCAACTACACCATCGTTTTGGAATACACCGCCAAATGATCCGCCCCTACAATTTTTCTGCGGGACCTGCCGCCCTTCCCCAAAGCGTGCTGGAAAAAGCCGCCTCTGAAATGCTCAACTGGCAGGGCAGCGGCATGGGCGTGATGGAGATGAGCCACAGAGGCAAAGAGTTCATTAGTATCTATGATCGTGCAGAAGCCAATTTGCGCGCATTATTGTCTGTGCCATCGCAATTCAAAATTTTATTCATGCAAGGCGGGGGACTGGGAGAAAATGCTATCGCGCCCATGAACCTTTGCAAAGGCGACACCATTGACTTTGTATTAACGGGTTCTTGGAGCGAAAAATCAGCAGTTGAGGCGGCCAAATACGCCCCAACACATATTGCAGCCAGCAGCAAAGCGTTAGGCTATACGGCATTGCCCGAGGTTGCTTCGTGGCAATTGAGTAAGAAGCAAAGTTATGTGCATATATGCACCAATGAGACCATACATGGCATCGAATTTTCTTCGCTGCCCGATTTAAAAGCCCTGGGCTGCGACGCGCCTTTGGTAATCGACTGTTCATCTCATATTTTGTCGCGCAGCATAGATTGGTCGCGCGTAGGCGTGGCTTTTGCAGGTGCTCAAAAAAATATTGGTCCAGCTGGCTTGACCATTGTCTTTGTTCGAGACGATTTGTTAGACCACGCTTTGCCTATTACACCCAGTGCCTTCCACTACGCTACTGTGGCTGCAAATGGTTCTATGTACAACACGCCCCCAACCTATAGCATCTACATGGCGGGGCTTGTTTTTGAATGGCTCATTGCGCAGGGTGGAGTATCCGCCTTAGAAGCGCGCAACATTGAAAAAGCCCAATACCTATACGACTATATCGACCAATCGACATTGTATGAAAACCGTGTGGCACATGATTGCCGATCGCGTATGAATGTGACTTTCTACCTTAAAGACGAGTCGCGCAATGGTGCATTTTTAGATGCCACAAAAGCAGCTGGACTTTTGCAACTCAAAGGCCATAAGTCTGTGGGAGGTATGAGAGCCAGTATTTATAACGCTACACCCTTGGCTGGAGTGCATGCATTGGTCGCCAGCATGCGAGAATTCGAGTCCCATGCATAAGTCGCGCACGCCAATCACACATTCAATTGCAGCGGTACAAAATAACTACAGCCATGCCTAAAACTCTTGCCCATCTGCGTACTGAGATCGACTCTGTTGACCTTGAACTCTTGACTCTGCTCAACCAACGGGCATCGCTTGCCAACGAAGTGGGCGAGATCAAGCGCTTAGAGGGCTCCGTGGTGTACCGCCCTGAACGTGAGGCACAGGTGATCGCTGGGCTGCAAAGCATCAACGCTGGGCCACTCAAGGCGGAAAGCATTGGCCATATTTGGCGCGAGGTGATGTCGGCATGCCGCAGCCTAGAGGCTAAGCAGCGGGTGGCAGTGCTCGGGCCGGCCGGCACTTTTTGTGAACAGGCGGGCTTAGAATTTTTTGGCCGCAGTGTGGAGCTTATTTATTGCGCCAATTTTGATGAAGTATTCCACGCCACAGCCAGCGGTTCGGCGCAGTACGGTGTTGTAGGCGTTGAAAATAGCACAGAAGGGGTAGTGACGCGCTCGCTAGATCTCTTTTTGCACACCCCTACCCACATTGTGGGTGAAGTTAGCCTTATGGTGCGCCACCACTTGCTGCGCACTGAAAATAACTTGGCGCATATTGAGGCTGTTCTTGCGCACCCGCAGGCGTTGGCGCAATGCAATGCTTGGCTTACTAAAAACCTGCCCCATGCGGAACGCAGAGCGGTTTCTAGTAACGCTGAGGGTGCACGTTTGGCGGCAACCAACCCCGCTTGGGCGGGCTTGGCCGGCGAGCGAGCCGCTACCCAATTTGGTTTGCACATAGCAGCCCACGCGATACAAGACGACGCCTTCAATCGCACCCGATTTTCCATCATAACGCTGCCAGAGACATTGCCAACGCCTCAGGCTACCGGACGGGATTGCACCAGTTTAATTGTCTCAGTGCCCAATCAACCTGGCGCGGTGGCTGATCTGCTGGTGCCACTTAAGACGCACGGGGTATCCATGACGCGATTTGAGTCGCGCCCTGCACGCACGGGCCAGTGGGAGTATTATTTTTACATCGACTTAGCAGGTCACCCTTCGACGCCCTCAGTACAAAAGGCTTTGACTGAATTACGCAGCCTGTGTGCTTTTTATAAATTGCTGGGCACGTACCCAGCAAGCCTGTAACCCACGTCTTCTAACCAATATGGCTATGTTTGAACAACTCGGATTAATCGGCTGCGGCCTCATGGGTGGCTCGTTTGCTTTGGCAATGAAAAGAGCTGGTCTGGTAAAACGCGTAGTTGGTTACAGTAAATCACCTACGACTACCGAGCGGGCTCGCCTGATGGGTGTGATCGATGTAGAAGCACCTTCTGCTTTGCTAGCAGTTTCTGGCGCTGACATTATTTTACTAGCTGTGCCAGTATCGGCGACTGAAAGTACGCTAAAAGCCATCAAGCACATGGTGACCCCTAGCGTACTCATCATGGATGTAGGATCTACAAAACGCGACGTTGTGGATGCGGCACGGCGTGTGCTCAAGGACCAAGTGGGTTGCTTTGTGCCTTGTCACCCCATCACTGGCAAAGAATTGTCAGGCGTAGAACACTCCGATGCAGACCTCTACACTGGCAAGCAAGTCATTCTTACGCCTATAGAGCGCACCCAAGTAGTTCAACTGCAAAAGGCGGCAGATCTTTGGACTGCATTAGGTTGCCAGGTGCTAAAAATGGCACCAGAAGCACACGATGCGGCCTATGCAGCAGTGAGCCATTTGCCGCATTTGATTGCCTTTGCGTTGATGAATTCAATTGCAGGCCAGCCGCACGGCCAAGACTTTTTATCGCTCGCGGGTCCCGGTTTCAGAGATTTCAGCCGCATAGCGGCCAGCGACCCGCAGATGTGGCGCGACGTGATGATGGCAAATCGCCACGAACTTCTAGCGCAATCACGTTTGTTCATGCGCTCTTTGCAACAGCTTGAACAAATGATTCAAGCCGAGAACAGTGATTTGCTCGAAACCACCATACGCACAGCCAGCCAAACGCGATCGGCTTGGAAAATGGCCACCAAACGCTGACACTGCTTTATGTACACGACTGCGTATCTTGACATACCGCCGCTCTTGAGCGCCTGCGGTACAGTGGTCTTGCCAGGCTCTAAAAGTATCTCAAACCGTGTGCTGCTGCTCGCGGCTCTGTCGCAAGGGCGCACGCGTATTCACGACCTGCTCGACTCAGACGACACACGGGTCATGCTGGACGCTTTGCGGGCCATTGGCTGCACGGTGGAGTTAGATGGCAAAGCGCTTGCCGTCACAGGATTAGGCGGCCAAGCGCCTCGCGCTGCCAAACTTTTTTTAGGCAATGCAGGAACGGCCATGCGACCGTTGGCAGCTGCTTTGGCGGTATTGGGAGGCGACTTTGAGCTCTCTGGTGTGGCCAGAATGCACGAACGGCCTATTGGCGATTTAGTGGATGCGCTGCGCAGTTTGGGCTGTTCGGTAGAGTATTGTGCAAAAGAAGGATTTCCCCCGCTGCGATTGCGTGCCGCTGCATTGAAATTGGATGCCCCCATTTCTGTGCGCGGCGATGTATCTAGCCAATTTCTCACCGCTTTGTTGATGGCACTGCCCTTAGTGGCCAAAAAAGACATCGTGATTGAGGTAGTGGGCGAGCTAATCTCAAAGCCCTACATTGAAATCACACTCAATTTACTGGCACGCTTTGGAGTCTTTGTAAAACGTGATGGCTGGCAACGGTTTACCGTTCCAGCGGGATCAGCCTACCTATCACCAGGCGAAGTATATGTTGAATCTGACGCGTCTTCTGCTAGCTATTTCATAGCTATTGGAGCTATTGGCGCAGCGCCAGCAGGCGTATTATCTCAAAAATCTATTCGTATTGAGGGATTGGGATTTGACTCTATTCAAGGCGATATTCGCTTTGTCGAGGCTGCCATAGCCATGGGGGCTCATATCAACAGCGATGCCAACTCAATGCTTGTTAGCCGTGGGGCTTGGCCCCTCAAAGCCATTGATATGGATTGCAACCACATGCCAGATGCTGCCATGACATTGGCTGTGATGGCGCTCTATGCTGAAGGCACAAGTACCCTGCGCAATATCGCCAGTTGGCGCGTTAAAGAAACCGACCGATTAGCCGCCATGGCGATTGAACTGCGCAAGTTAGGCGCGGTCGTCGTGGAGGGCGCAGACTTTATATCAGTCACACCACCGGCACTCGAAAACTGGAAAAATGCATCCATTCACACCTATGACGACCACCGCATGGCCATGTGTTTTTCGCTCGCCGCCTTTAACCCGGCGGGGGTGGTCGTGCGCATCGAAGATCCACAATGCGTTGCCAAGACATTCCCTGACTATTTTGAAACTTTATTTGCAGTGTCTAACGCAACCAAAGTCCCTGTCATTTGCATCGATGGACCTACTGCGTCCGGCAAAGGAACACTAGCGAGCCAACTAGCGCAGCGTTTGGGTTACCATTATTTAGACTCTGGCGCACTGTACAGGCTTACAGCGCTCGCGGCTCAGCGCGCTGGCGTAGCTTGGGATGACGAATCATCAATTGCCCAAGTTGCCACGCATTTACCAGTAGTATTTGAAGGAAGCAGTGTATTGCTCAATGAAGACGATGTGTCGGAAGCAATTCGCACAGAAGCCATGGGTATTGGCGCATCTAAAGTATCCGTTTGGCCCGCAGTTCGCAGCGCCCTGACCCAGCTGCAATTAGGCTTTGCCAAGCTACCGGGTTTGGTGGCGGATGGACGGGATATGGGGACGGTCATTTTTCCCGAAGCACCTCTGAAGGTATTTTTAACCGCCAGCGCTACTACACGGGCGCAGCGGCGTTATAAGCAGTTGATTTCAAAGGGAATTTCTGCTAAAATTGACAGTCTTACTGCTGACTTAGAGGCGCGCGACGCTCGGGACTCCTCCCGACTAACCGCGCCACTGAAGCCCGCAGCAGACGCTGTGCTGCTTGATAACTCTGATCTGTCGGTTGAAAAATCTATAGAACATGTGCTTAACTTGTGGCAAAGCAAGCTGGGTGTGTAGACACATCTCTACCCGCCCAAATTAGCCCACCGTGCACATCTGGCGCAGCAATGCGCACCGCTTGGTGGTTTATTAACTTAACCGCTTACAGATGGTAATTTTACAAACTGTAATTTTATAAAATTTGCCTGATGCCAGCGTTATATGGTCATATGCAGCTACATAAACGATAGCAATTGTGCGGTCGTAAAACTCTCATATGCCACTCTTGGAAACACAATGTCCGAATCTTTCGCAGCCCTATTTGAAGAATCATTGACACGCTCAGAAATGCGCACTGGCGAGGTCATCACCGCCGAAGTCATCCGCGTCGAGCACAGCCACGTCGTAGTAAACGCTGGCCTCAAGTCTGAAGCCTATGTGCCAATCGAAGAATTTAAAGATGACCAAGGTGTCATCGAAGTCAAAGCAGGCGACTTTGTCTCTGTGGCGATCACCAGCGTTGAAAACGGCTACGGTGACACCATCCTCTCGCGCGATATGGCCAAGCGCTTGTCTTCATGGATGAGCCTAGAAAAAGCCCTCGAATCCGGCGAATTTGTTACTGGCCAGACCAGCGGCAAAGTCAAGGGTGGCCTGACCGTGTTGGTCAACGGCATCCGTGCATTCTTGCCCGGTTCGCTCATTGAAGCGCGTCCGCTCAAAGATCTGTCTCCCTATGAGAACAAAACCCTTGAATTCAAGGTTATCAAGCTCGATCGCAAGCGCAACAACGTCGTTCTGAGCCACCGCGCAGTGCGCGAAGCCAGCATGGGCGAAGAGCGCGCAAAACTCATGGACACCTTGAAAGAAGGCTCTGTGGTGCGCGGCGTGGTGAAAAACATCACCGAATACGGCGCATTTGTGGACTTGGGCGGCATCGACGGCCTCTTGCACATCACCGACATGGCATGGCGCCGCGTTCGCCACCCATCCGAGGTGGTTACTGCTGGTCAAGAAATCAGCGCCAAGATTCTCAAGTTTGACACCGAGAAGAGCCGTGTGTCCTTGGGCCTCAAACAAATGGGCGACGACCCGTGGATGGGCGTGAACCGCCGCTACCCCACCGGTACGCGCATGTTTGGCAAGATCACCAACATCGCCGACTACGGCGCGTTTGTGGAACTCGAGCCGGGCATCGAAGGCTTGGTACACGTCAGCGAGATGGACTGGACCAACAAAAACGTGGCACCAAGCAAACTCGTGACCATGGGCCAAGAAGTCGAAGTCATGGTTTTAGAAATCGACGAAGACAAACGCCGCATCAGCCTGGGCATGAAGCAGTGCCGCGCCAACCCATGGGAAGAGTTCTCGGCCAACACCAAGCGTGGTGACCGCGTCAAGGGCCCTATCAAATCCATCACCGATTTCGGCGTGTTTGTGGGCTTGGCCGCTGGTATCGACGGTTTGGTTCACCTCTCGGATCTGTCGTGGAACGAAACCGGTGAAGTGGCTGTGCGCAACTACAAAAAGGGCCAAGACGTGGAAGCCATTGTGCTGGCCATCGACGTGGACCGCGAGCGCATCAGCTTGGGTATCAAACAGCTCGACTCTGACCCATTCACCACCTTCGTGTCGATCAACGACAAAGGCGCTTCAGTGACGGGTAAGGTCAAAACTGTGGACGCCAAAGGCGCTGAAATCGACTTGGGCGAAGACATCATCGGCTACCTGCGCGCCTCCGAGATCAGCCGCGACCGCGTCGAAGACGCACGCAGCGTGCTCAAAGAAGGTGACGAAGTCACTGCTGTGGTGGTCAACATCGACCGCAAAACGCGCAACATCCAGTTGTCTGTGAAAGCCAAAGATGCATCTGACCAACAAGAAGCCATGACCACGCTGAGCCAACAGTCTGCCAAAGAAAATGCTGGCACAACAAGCTTGGGCGCATTGCTGCGCGCCAAGTTAGACGGCAACAACTAAGCTACAGAGCTGATGACCCGCAGCGATTTAGTCGAAGCGCTGGCCCTGAGGTTTGGCCAGCTCACGCACCGCGATGCCGAAATTGCCGTCAAGACCATTCTTGACGCGATGGGGGACGCGCTGGTACGTGGGCACAGAATAGAAATTCGTGGCTTCGGCAGTTTTTCGGTTAACCGCCGCCCTCCCCGCATCGGGCGCAATCCGCGCACGGGCGAGGCGGTGACGATTGATGAAAAGCGCGTGCCGCACTTCAAACCGGGCAAGGCCTTGCGCGAAGCGGTCGACATGCAAACAGAGACGCTGAAGGCGAAAAATCAATTGGTCTAGGCCGCATTTGGTTTAAACTCTAGGGCATGAAAACCCTGATCCGGCTGCTTCAGTGGACACTGAAAGCAGCCGTTTTTTTTACCCTTTTTGCTTTTGCGCTGAACAATACGCAAGACACCGATGTGCAATTTTTCTTCGGCTATGCATGGAACGCACCCTTGGTTTTGGTGGTGCTTGCCGCGTTTACAGCTGGCGTAGCCATAGGTGTGTTGGGCATGGTGCCGCGCTGGTGGCGGCACAAACGCACAGCGCACAAACTCAAAGAACGCGCCGTATCCGCTCCTAATAGTGAAGCAGTATATGACGCTACGACGGCGATATCTGCCTCTAAACCTTAAAATTATGCGAGTGGCCTTATCCCACACGCCCACGCCATGGAACTAGACTTCACCACACTGCTTTGGAGCTTGCCACTGGTATTTGTACTGGGCTGGACTGCGTCTCGGCTGGATCTGCTCCAACTGCGCATGGAAAATCGCCGTGAGCCCAAGGCATATTTCAAAGGCTTGAATTTTTTGCTTAACGAGCAACAAGACCAAGCCATTGATGCATTCATTGAAGCGGTGCAACACGACCCTGACACCTCGGAACTGCATTTTGCACTGGGCAACCTTTTTCGGCGGCGCGGCGAGTACGACCGCGCGGTGCGCGTGCATGAGCATTTGCTCTCACGCGCAGATCTTAGCGCCGCCGAGCGAGACCGTGCCCAGCATGCATTGGCACAAGACTATGTGAAAGCGGGCCTACTTGACCGTGCCGAAGCGGCTCTAGCGCAGCTAGAAGGAACTGCGTTTGAAACCTCAGCGCGCTTAGCCCGGCTAACCATCTTCGAGCGCTTGAGGGACTGGCCTGCCGCCACATTGATTGCCCAAAAATTACAAGACGCGGGCCAAGGAGATTTCAGCACGCGCTTGGCACATTATTTGTGTGAACAAGCCGCACAAACTGCAAAAAATGGCCTCCAGCAAGAAGCCCAGGCCTTGCTGACCCAAGCGATTGCCGCCGCTCCGCAGGCCGGACGCGCCCGGCTTGCTTTGGCACAGTGGCATTCAAAATCACTTGACCACCGCGTTGCGTACGAAACCTTGGCGCCTTTGTTTGCGCAACCGCACAGCAGCAGTGCTTTGGCCGCAAAGCCTTTAAGCGAGGCGGCGGCGGCCTCTGGCCAACAACAAGCGGCTTATGCGTTGCTCCAAAACACCTATGCCCAGTCAGCATCTATCGACGTGCTTGATGCGATCGTCCAGCTAGAGGGCACCAGCAGCGAACAAGCCAGAGAGCACTATATTCACCACCTCGAGCGTGAGCCCAGCTTAGCAGTGGCCACGCGCTGGCTGGCTGGCGAAAAGCTGGAACATGAACAGTTTCACCCGTTGGTACAAAAAGCTTTAGACAAAGCCGTTAAACCGCTGCTGCGCTACCGCTGCGCGGCCTGTGGTTTTGAAGCGCAAGCCTACTTTTGGCAATGCCCCGGCTGCCAAGCGTGGGACAGCTTCCCGACACGGCGCGTTGACGAGCTTTAGTGCGTCAATGCGCGTTTTACATGGACAAAGCGTATAAACTTCTTTTTTTATTGACTGCTTTTTGTTGCATGAACATCTCCCAAACTGCCCTTGCCGCCGCCCGAGTCCTTGTGGTGGGCGATGCCATGCTCGACCGCTACTGGTATGGCACGGTAGACCGCATCAGCCCTGAAGCCCCGGTGCCCGTGGTGCGCGTGACGCGCGAAGAAGAGCGTGTGGGTGCTGCAGCCAACGTCGCTTACAACGCCTCTTGTTTAGGCGCACAAGCCAGCTTTGTAGGTGTTGTGGGTGACGATGCGCCGGGCAATACGCTCGAAGCTTTGATGCGCCAGACCGGTATTGCCACACATTTGGCGCGTGATTCGGGCCTGCAAACTACGGTGAAGCTGCGCGTGATCGGCCGCGCACAGCAACTCATTCGTATTGATTTTGAAAATACGCCTGACCACGATGCGCTGGCCATTCAGACGCTCACTTTTAAGCAACTCCTGCCAACGCACCACGCCGTGCTGTTCTCTGATTACGCTAAAGGTGGCCTGAACCACGTGCAAGAAATGATTCAATTGGCACGCGCCGCTGGCAAGCCGGTCTTGGTTGACCCCAAAGGATCAGATTACGCACGCTACAAAAACGCGAGCGTTCTGACGCCTAACCGCAATGAACTCCAGCAGGTAATAGGCGCTTGGAAGAGCGAGGAAGAGCTGCGTACCAAGGCGCAAAACCTGCGCACTTCGCTGAATTTAGATGCTCTTTTGTTCACCCGCAGCGAAGATGGAATGAGCCTGTATGATGCGGACGGTGATTTGCATGTGAAAGCGCAGGCGCGTGAAGTGTTTGACGTCACTGGCGCAGGCGACACGGTGATTGCCACGCTGGCCTCACTGGTGGCCGCTGGCCTCACGCTGCGCGAAGCCATGCCGCATGCCAACCGTGCAGGCGGTATCGTAGTGGGTAAGTTTGGCACGGCCACGGTGTCGTACAACGAATTGTTTGGACCGACGTAAACGTTGCCTTATAAAAAATTAATGATGAAAATCGTAGCCATCGTATGAAAATAGTAGTCACTGGAGCAGCAGGCTTTATAGGTGCCAACATCATCGCGGGCTTGAATGCGCGCGGCATCAGCAACATCATTGCCGTGGACGATCTGACGCAAGGCGACAAGTTTGCCAACCTTGCGGATTTGCACATTGCCGACTATGTGGATGCACGCTGTTTTTATACGCAGTTTGCTGCAGGTGCGTTTGGTCAAGTGGAAGCCGCCTTCCACGAAGGCGCATGCTCTGACACCATGGAGAGCAATGGCCAGTTCATGATGGAGAACAATTTTGAAGTCTCCAAGCGCCTGTTTGCCGCCTGCCAAGCGCAGGGCACACGCTTGTTCTATGCTTCGTCAGCGGCAACCTATGGCGGTAGCGACACCTTCAAAGAGTCGCCAGAATTCGAAAAACCGCTCAACGTCTATGGCTACAGCAAACTGCTGTTTGACCAATACCTGCGCCGCGCACTGGGCGCACAGTTTCAAAACGCCAATACCCAAACTGTGGGTTTCAGGTATTTCAATGTCTACGGTCCGCGCGAGCAGCACAAGGGCCGGATGGCCAGTGTGGCTTTTCACCAGCACGGCCAGTTCAAAAGCACAGGCCGTGTCAAGCTGTTTGGCGAATATGGCGGCTACGCAGCAGGCGAGCAAAAGCGTGATTTTGTCTTCATTGACGATGTAGTGGCCGTGAACCTGTGGTTTTTTGACAATCCCAGCAAATCGGGCATCTTTAACCTAGGCTCTGGCCGCGCCCAGCCATTCAACGATGTGGCGCGTGCGGTGATTGAAAATCTCTCAAACGCTACACTTTTAATAGCAAACAATGACCATATGACCGTGACATCTGGTTTAAATTTCTTAAAAAATGTAGATTATGTGCCCTTCCCTGATGCGCTGCGCGGCAAATACCAGTGCTTCACCCAAGCCGATCTTTCAGCGCTGCGCGGGACGGGTTGCATGCACGCTTTTGCCGATGTGGCCACAGGCGTAGGCAGTTACATGCGTTGGCTAGAAAAAGCCAAAACCTGAGCGGTTTGTTGAGTGCGCCCGAGCAGCAAGGTCTGCAAACTAGCTCGCCATACGCCTGCGCGACGCAAAACTCACGCCATCGACTATCGCCACAAGCAGCAGCATGGCGATCAATATGGAACTGGTTTCCTCCATTTGGAAAAGCCCCATGTGAAAAGCCAGCATTTGGCCAAGGCCGCCTGCGCCCACCACACCCAGCACGGCTGCAGAGCGGATGTTATTTTCCCAGCGGTACAGCGTGTAGCTAATCAACTGCGGCAACACTTGGGGCAGCGTGGCATAGCAAAACACCTGTACTGCACCGATACCACGGGTGCGCAGCGCGGTAGCCGAGTCTTGCGGCGCATTTTCTATTGCCTCGGCAAACAAACGCCCCAGCACCCCCGCAGTGTGCAAACCCAGTGCCAAAGTGCCTGCAAAAGGCCCCAGTCCCGCTGATATAAGCAGCAATGCTGCCCACACCAGCTCTGGAATACTGCGCAGCGCGTTTAGCACCAGACGGGTCGGTGTGCGCCATCTGGCGGGGTCATCCGCATGGGTTTTACTCGCAGGCAGCGCCAGTGCCAAGCCCAGCAACACAGCCAACAAGGTGCCCAAAGCCGACATGGCCAAGGTTTCCAGCGCGGCAAACCACAGCTTGCTTAAAAACTTCCACTCCAAATTGGGCGACAAAAGCTCGGCCACAAACTTAGCCATACGCCCCATGGCCTCTTGGGACAAAAACTTAGCCCATTGCAAATCCAGCGACCAAAAACTTGCCGCCGTCAGGCATAGAAGGCCAAAAACAAACCAGCAAGACTTGCAACGAATATCAAAAACTGGGGGAATCGACAATTGGGAAAACGCCGCCGGAGCAGGCAACCGCAGGCTAGGCCCACTGGGCTGACTAGGCAACTTGGAATGCTGGGGTGTCATCCAAGCTCCTTGCGCAGGTAGGCACTGGCTTTGTCCGCAACAGCCACCAGCAGCACAAACACGATCAACATGGTGCACACCTCAGAGCCATTGAACATCTTCATCGAGGTGTCCATTTGTTGGCCCAAACCGCCAGCCCCCACAAAACCCAACACCGCTGAACTGCGAATCGCGCACTCCCAGCGGTATACGGTGTAGCTGGTAAGCTCGGCCGCGTTTTGCGGCAAAAGCCCGTACAAAAAGGCCTGCATGCGGCCGCTGCCGTTGCGCAGCAGGCTTTGTGTGGCATGCGCCTCGCCGCTCTCCAAAATCTCGGCATAGACCTTACCCAACATGCCGCCATAAGTCAGCGCAATGGCAATCACGCCCGCCGTGGGTCCCAAGCCCACCACCCGAACAAACACCAGCGCCCAGATGAGCTCAGGCACGCTGCGCAGCACAATCATGACCCAGCGCAGCACTTGGCGCAGCGCTGCAGGCAACGCATCCATGCGCCCCGACAAGGCTGACACCGACAAACTGCGCACAGACAAAAGTGCCAATGGGACTGCCAGTACAAGCGCTAATGCTATGCCTGCGGTAGCAATAGCAACGGTGCGCCAGGTTTCCTTGGCCACCAGCAGTAAAAATTCTGGGTTCACTTTAGGCGGAAAAAAGTCACCTACAAACTTGAGCGTGGGCTTCAGATTACTGGCCTCAAACAAAGTCCATACCTTAAACTCGGTCAGCACCAACAGTGGCCACAGCAGCACCAAGCCCAATACCGCCCACGAGACCCGGCCAAGCCATGCCGGGTCACGCATGGGCGCAGTAGGCAAACGAGAGACCGAGGGCTGCATGCGACGTGGCAAAGTACGGGCTGGCTCAGCGGCAGTGCATGACCGCAGCCGCCGCGCCAGCGGGAAGCGGCAAATCGTCTACAGGCGCTGGCCCAGTGAGCTCGTCGAGCTTGCTGGCATACAGCTGTTGCAGGCGCTCAGGGCTTACTTGGCTTGCTGGCAAATCAAACACCAACACTCCGCCTTGCAAACCAATAATGCGCGGAAAGTTTTCTAGTGCAATTTGCACATGGTGCAGGCTAGCCACCAAGGTAGCATTGCGTTCGCTCGCCGCTAAAGTCAGCGCTTGTATGGCTTGCTTGGCCCGCGATGGGTCGAGCGCAGACAATGGTTCGTCCACCAAATACAAAGCCGCTTGCGCCACAAGGCCGCGTGCAAGCCCTACCCGCTGGCGCTCCCCTCCGCTTAAGCGGTCGACCCGTTCAAATATTTTCTCGGCCACGTCAAACCTCGCCAATGCGGCATAAGCACTCTCTATGTCCGTGGGGTAAAACAGGCTGCGCACGCTTTGCATGAGGCTTTGTTGGGGCAATCGCCCGGCCAACACGGTGGTTACCACCCGCTGGCGCGGCGGCAGTGGCGGCACTTGTGGGGCTAAAAACAATTGTCCGCGCAAGGCTTGCAGCGCACCCACGCTCAAAGCCCACGGGTCTTGCAAATTTGCAAGTTCGCCAGTGCCCACACCCAAGCGCAGCACCCCTACGTTAGGTCGCAAGGCACATGCCAAGATTTGCAAAAAAGTGGTTTTGCCGGCGCCCGAAGGGCCAATGACCGCTACTTGTTCGCCCGAGGCAATCGACAAGCTGAGGTTGCGCAGGGCATTGGCCGCATCGGCTTTGGCGGCTGGGTGGCGGGCGGAAATGCCCGCCAAATCAATCTGCACGCCGCTTATTTCAGCAAACCAGCACTGCGGGCTGCCGCCTCAATGCCTTTGTAATTGTCAGCCTTGGTGGCAATGTAGCGGCTGGCACGGTTGATCTCTAAAATTTCTTTGCCCGGCTGGCTGGCGGGGTCTAAGTCGAGCAGCGCTTTGGCCACGCGCTCACGTGTAGCGGCTGGCATGTCGGCATGCACCGACCAGTTGTAGTTAAAGTAACCCGGCGTGGTGTAGAACACCACTGCGTCTTTAGGGGTCACTTTGCCTTCTTTGACAAACTTGTTCCACACCGTGATGTCCAGCGCCGCTGCGTCTACCTTGCCGCTGACCACCGATGCAATGGTTGCATCGTGCGCACCCGAGTAAGCCACGCGTTTAAAGTCAGTATCAGGATTAATCTTGGCATCGAGCAAAAAGCTGCGCGGCATCAAGTGGCCAGAGGTGGACGATTGCGAGCCAAAGCTCACTTGCTTGCCTTTGAGGTCGGCCAAGGCTTTAATGCCTGAGTCGGGTTTGGTGATGAACACCGATTGAAACTTGGTGTCTTCCTCGCGCTGGGCAATTGGCACAATTTTGCCGCCAGAGCGCACATTGGCCTGCACATAAGTAAATCCGCCAAACCACACCATGTCGACCTGCTTGTTCACCAGCGCCTCTACAGCAGCGGGGTAGTCGTTGACAGGGATAAATTCTACTTTTTGGCCCAATTTGGCTTCTAAATACTTGGTAATGGGGCCGAGTTTGCGCACTTGCTCGGTGGCCGCTTCTTCTGGGATGGTGGTGATTTTAAATACTGCCCCAGTTTGGGCAAAGGCCCCGCCCATGCCAGCTACTGCGGTTGCAGCCACTGCTGCGGCTACCAAAGACTTCAATGCTAAACGACGCATACACACTCCATAAAATATTAATAAGCTTGATTTTCGCAGAACTGGCGGTTTTTCGCTGGCGGCGGGTTACCAACACAGCATTTAAGCCGCCGCCCCAGGCGCTGTGCACCAATACAGGTAAGATAAAGCTACGCACCGCGACACAACATCCATGGGCTGTAAAGCTGTATGTCTTGCCCGTGCCCAGATCCTTACAGCCTCTATTTCTGCAACCTCTATTTTTTACAAACCGCCCTTCATGTCCGCACTCGCTTTTTATGAACTGCACCGCCACAACCCCGAAGCGGTAGCCGCCGAGCTAAGCGCTGGCCTGCTCGCCCCCCAAGCCCACACCTCCCCCAAATACCTCTACGACAAGCTAGGCTCGTGCCTGTTTGATGCCATCACCGAGCTGCCCGAGTATTACCCCACCCGCACCGAGGCCGCCATCTTGGCCCAACACCAGCACGACATAGCAGCCGCCTTGCCCGCTGGCGCGGCGCTGGTGGATTTGGGCGCTGCCAGTTGCGCCAAAGCCGCGCGATTGTTTGGCGCATTAAAGCCCAGCCGCTACGTGGCGGTGGACATATCGGCCGAGTATTTGCGCGGCGTGCTCACGGCACTGGCACAGCAGCACCCCGCCCTGCCCATGGCCGGTGTGGGCATGGATTTTTCAGCCTCGCTGGACTTACCAGCCGACTTAATGGCCAGCCTGCAAGGCAAGCCAGTTGTGGGCTTTTATCCAGGATCAAGCATTGGCAACTACACGCCGCCAGAGGCACTGGCGTTTTTGCAGCGTATTCGCGCGCTGTGCGAGGCAACACAGTCTGGGGCTGCAGGCGGCACACCCAGTGCAGCCGCGCAAAACCCTGCGGGCGGCGTGCTCATTGGCGTAGATTTGGTCAAACCCAGCGCCATACTAGAGCCCGCCTACGACGACGCACTGGGCGTGACCGCTGCTTTTAACCTCAACATGCTGCGCCATATCAACCAACTGATAGGCGCTGATTTTGACGTGCACGACTGGCAACATGTGGCGTTTTTTAACACCACGCTGTCGCGCATAGAAATGCACCTAGAGGCCAAACGCAGCCTTACCGTGCGCTGGCCTGGGGCCACACAAAGCGCAACAGGCAGCACAGCCTCGCAATCCCGCAGCTTCCAAGCAGGCGAGCGCATTCACACCGAAAACTCTTACAAATGGACTCCTGAAGGCTTTAAAAACCTGCTTTTAGAAGCAGGCTTTGCCCAAACCCAGATGTGGACGGATGCGGACGAGTATTTTGCAGTATTTGCAGCCAATTTATAAAAAATAGTGGCAATGTCATTGTCATATGGTCATAGTATGCTATGAATTTTATAATAATGAACAATACTTTAGCCAACTACCAGCGGTTCATCGGTATCAAATTTTCACATAGGGCGTGGCGCAATCGGACGCGCTCAGCATGGGGAAGTGCTTGGTATTGAGGGTTAGCAAAAAGCGCTGGCTGTGCAGTGAGGTGGCGGCTATTAGCGCATCATTCAAGCCCAACCCGTGGCTTCTGCCCCAATCACGGCGCAGCAGTCCACCACTGCTGGCAATCGCGCCGCCTAAATCGATCACCTCCATGCTTGCCAATAATGCTTTGAGCGCCATAAGCTCAGGCCCATCGCGCACGCCCACATGCAACTCGGCCACTGTGACGGCGCTCACAGCACAGTCATGGGGCAGCTGCATAAACAAGGCCTTGGCCTGCGGCTGGCCGCGCAGATAGTCAATCAAAACATCCGTGTCTAGCAAGCACGGCCGCGCTGTGATCACGCCACACGCTCCTCGGCGCGAAGGCTGCGCAGGTCAGGCGCGCTGTTATTGGCCTGCCACGCACCAAAAGCGGCGTCGCGCTGCGCCCGCACATCCAAGGGTTCTTGGCGGGCCAAATACTCGTCCAAAGCCTCCCGCACCAACGCACTCTGCGTGGTGCTGCGGGCCTGCGCGTAGTGATTCAGGTGCTGAATTTGGGCTGCTTGCAGGTAAATTTGGGTTCTGGTCATATGATTTTAAACACAGCGTATATTGGCGATGTATGCAATCATACCACTCCAGCATCCACTTGGGTTGCACCCTGACGCGCCAAAGGTGATGGCTAGCACTGCAGGTTTAATTTATTCAATATTTCAGGCCAATGTCAGCGTCATATGGTCATAGTTTGCTATGTATTTGATCATGCAACATCTTTTCTGTAAATTGCCACAATTTACTGCGAGTGCCCTGGAAACCGCAAACCTCTTTACTCGGCGTGCTGCCGATACGTCTAAGGCGAAGGCGGACAACGCTTGGGCGAAGGTGAGCAAAAAGGATGCGGAGGGTGGTGACCGCCGGACAGCTTCTTGAAATTGGAAAATTCAGTGAAACAAATTGACAAAAGTATCCGACGGGCTACAATTACACTATGTACACGGTCAAACCATTGCCAGAATTCGATGCTTGGCTGAATGGTCTCAAAGACAAAACCACTCGCACGCGCTTACTCAAACGGTTGGTGTGAGTCTGTGCTGGCAATCTAGGAGATGTCAAATCGGTAGGTGATAGGGTTTTTGAAATGCGCGAATTTTTTGGGCCAGGTTGGCGCATGTACTATGTTCAACGTGGCTCTGTACTCATCGTCATGCTCGGTGGTGGTGAAAAGAGCGCACAACAAGCGGATATTGAAGTGTCCAAACAACTTGCTGTTCAATTGTTTTCACCCGAAAAACCCCAGGAGTAAGCCATGGCAAAAAGTCTAGAGAAAAAAATCAATATCGCCGAGCTTCCCACATTTGAAGTTTCCAATTATTTACGCGACGAAGAAGACATGGCGCTGTATTTGAACAGCATGCTGGAGGACGGCACGCCAGCCGAAATTGCAGGGGCTTTGGGTGACATAGCGCGGGCACGCGGCATGGCCAAACTGGCACAAGATACTGGTCTGTCACGCGAGAGCTTATACAAAGGGCTATCGGGCGAGCGCATACCCAGCGCAGACACTTTGCTGCGCGTTATCCGCGGACTTGGCTTAAAGCTCACGGTGCAAGCATCTGTCCATGTCTAGTGGCACACAGCCGATGCCGGGCAGTATGTGAATATGACAAAAAATCCAAACTATCCACGCAATATCCGCTTAATTTTTGATAAATTTTTATGCCAACGTCACTGTGATATGGTCATAGCTTGCTATGTATTTAATAACAAAGTGAGAGGCTACCCCAGCGCCCAGCTAGAGCGCACAATCCTACGCCGCAGCAGCGGCTCTAGCGTATTGTGCGCAAAAAGTTGGATGTTGACATGGCTAGCATCCAACTCCACCACGCCATAGTTTTGGCAATCATTGCCAAACACCACAAGCTCCTTCACGCCAGCCCCCGACGATGCAGCCTCATATAGCGGAAACTGAGTGCCTGCAAACTCATCCTGCGCGTTGCGGTGAATGTCGCCACTGAGCGCTAACGTGCGACGCACGCCCGTGGTGGCAAGCATCCAATCCCAGTCTGTGGGATACGACTTGCAGTATTCCCCCATCACAGAGCCTGAGGCAAAAAGGTGAATGCTACTCGTAGGTGAATTTGCATAAACCTGCCCGATAGCCTGCCGCTGTGCTGCGCCAAGGATGGTTCTATCCGCATAGCTAACGCCCCATTTGCCAGTGCGGTGCGTTCGCCCATCGGTCAGATGCAGGAACACACCACTGCCAAGATCTACCGACGGGGTAGTCAGCGGAAAAGAAATATCCCCCACTTTTATGCGCATCCCCCATATTGATGATGAACTCTCACTTAACATCTTCAAAACCGCTTTTGGTGCATACGTCACAAAAGCTTGTTGCCATAGTTACCGCCTGAAACGTGCCGTCATTTTTATGCTTACCCCCATGCGCTGCCTCTGGCGTCTGCCATCCGCAGACAGGGCCCGCAGATGGAGAAAAGCATGGAAAACAATCAATTGCAGCGTGACAACATGGTTCATACGCAGGCTGCAGCCCCCGAGCTGGTCATGCTGCTGGCGGTGCTAGACCAAGTGGACTACGGCATGGCAGTGGTGCAGGCCGACACGGGGCAGCTGGTGTATGCCAACCGCTTGGCGCAAAGTGCGCTGCATCCGGCCAGCACCCAGCCCACGGGGCTGGTGGTGGCCAACGGGCGGGTGTGTGCCCGAAACCCTGCGCATGGCGCAGAGCTGGCGCACGCGCTCTTGCGCACCCAAGCGCGGCTGCGCGGATTGCTAAGTTTGGTGGGAGGGGGCGCTAGCGAAACAACGGTGGCGGTAGTGCCATTAGACGCGCCGCTGCCATTGGGCTTAAACAGGCCAGCGGATTGCCAAGATCAGAAGCAAAGCGCTACTGAAAACATAGCTATAAATGACCACTCCCTATACGCTATGCTGGTATTTGCCAAGCAGCGCCTGTGTGACAGCACCAGCATCACCATGTTTGCCCAAGAAAAAGGCCTGACTGGAGCGGAAGGTCAGGTGCTGGCCCGCGTGTGTGAGGGCCTGCGGCCGCAGCAAATTGCGGTGCGCCAGGGGGTGCAAATATCCACTGTGCGCACCCAGTTGCGCAGCATTCGCCAAAAAACCGCCAGCGACAGTGTGCGCGAGCTGGTTGACATGGTGTCGGTGCTGCCACCGCTGGCGCGGCATATGCAGCAGTTTTTTGAGCCGCAGCAAGCGGTGGGAGCGGTTTTTGGCTAAGCCTACAACGCAAGCCCTTGCCAAAACAACGCGTCGGCAGGCGCTAACATGGGGTAAAGTTACCAAAACTGCCCATGTATCGCAACTGCTTAGTATCCACGCCATGCCGACTTTAAATACCGAAGCCTTTGACGGTGCCGCAGGCGCTTTGCTACACGAGCTGGCCCATGCCGGCGTAGAGCGCAGCTACCGCAAGGGCAGCATCCTGATCCATGAAGAGGACACCGGCGACACGCTGTTTATCATTCTCTCGGGTCAGGTCAAAATTTATTGCACCGACAAAGCCGACAAAGAAATCACCTTTGGGGTGTTTGGCGCTGGCGAGTATTTTGGCGAGATGGCGCTAGACGGCGGCGCTCGCTCGGCCAGCGTGGCCACCCTGCAAGCCACCACCTGTGCGCTGGTTACCCGCACCACGCTCTTAGGCTTTATAGCCAAGCACCCCGAATTTGCGCTTACTTTGCTGTCAAAAGTGATCAACCGCCTGCGCATGGCCACCAGCAGCGCCCGCAGTTTGGCCTTTATTGACGTGTATGGCCGCCTGCGCACTTGCCTGACCGAGCTGGCCAGAGCGCAGCCCGACGGCACCCAGCGCATACAAGAGCGCATCACCCACCAAGAAATAGCCAGCCGCGCCGGTTGCAGCCGAGAAATGGTCAGCCGCATTCTTAAAGACCTAGAAAACGGCGGCTACATACGCGTTGAAAAGCGCGTGATCGTGTTGGTCAATAAGCTGCCTGCGCGGTGGTGAGGCAGTTGTTTGTCAGAATAATTACTACACTATTCATAGCAGTATATGGCCATATGACGCTGACATAGGGCTAAAAACTATAAATCAGCCCAGTAAACGCTCTGCTTGCGCCACGCAGCGACGCGCCGTGGCCGCCAACACTTCAGGTAATTTCACAAGAGCACCCCCTGCACCAAAGCCACGCGGTGAACCGCAAGCAGCTGCAAATTAGGCGCTTTAATCAGCACGTCCACCTTGCGGCCCTGCATGGCCCTAGACACACGCGCCCCAAGCTGCGCGGCCAGCAAAGCAGGCTGTGCCACAGGCTCAGCCATGTCTAGCAACAAATCCACATCACCGCCCCGCGCCGCATCGTCCACCCGCGAGCCAAACAGCCACACCTGCGCAGAATCCCCTGCAAGCTGGGCTACAAGCGAGCGAATAGTGGCGATATGGTTTGGGCTAAGGCGCATGGGGGGATTTTACGCTTGGCGTGCGCTCAAGCCACAGCCACCCAGTTTTCTAATCCGCGCAAACCGTATGCGTCAAAATCAGCCACATTGTTTGTCACCAACACCACGTTTAATGCCAAGGCATGCGCAGCAATCATTCTGTCAAAGCTGCTTTTTCTGTTTGGAAATTGTTGCGACAACTGTCCGAATCTGGCCGCTGCTTTGATGTCAAAGGGCACGACAGCAATCAACGCCAATATGGCATCAAACAGAGACTCGTCGTTGTGGGTATTTAGCCCGCAAGACAGCTCAGCCCACGTGATTGAACTGATGACGACATCGCCCTTGCGGCATTGCTTGAATCTGTCAATGACCTGCTGCGGTTGCTCGTTCATTAAATAAATACAAATATTCGTGTCCAGCATGTACTGCATCATGTCTGACCCCAATTTTTTATCGATTTCTATCAGATTCAATGAACTCAGGGCGCTTCATAACGCCACCAACAGCGTGCTTTTTAAGCGCCTTGAACAACTTAGGAACAGATTCCATGGTGCGTTCAATTGGCTGAACAATGATTGTGTCGCCCTCACGCACAAGGCTTAACTCAGTTTTGGGCGGAAACGCCAAGCCCGCTGGTAGGCGAACAGCTTGCGAGTTTCCCGCTTGAAACTGGCGGGTTGTATAGTGCGTTTGCATGATTAAATTCCTTTAATGTAATAACATGGTATCACACGCTGGGTTTTTACAGCTATCTAAAAATACTTCGCAAACAAAAGGGGATTTAAGGACGAGCGGATTCCATGCCGCCGCCTAAATCCGTACTTAAATGCAACAAAATCTGCAACGCGTTGCAAAAAGCTAGCATTTATATGCATTTCATACTACATATTGGGTATGACAGATTCGCCCGCACCGCCTAATATTCCCCCAAGCAGTAGCCCCATCGGCAACAATTTTGATGCCGACACGCTGGCTCCCCGCGAACTGCGGGTGGTGCTGGTGTGCGATGTGGTGGAGTCGGTGCGCTGGATGGAGCAAGATGAAGACGATGCGGTGTCCCGTTGGCAAGCTTTCACGCAGCATGTGCGCCACAGCATTGTGCCTGCGCACGGGGCCAGCGTGGTTAAAAGCACCGGAGACGGCATGATGATTGAATTTGCCAGCGCCCGCAGCGCCGTGCAAGCGTCAGCTGCCATGCACAGCGCCGCCGCGCTGGCCAACCAAGGCAAGCAGCCCGAGCGCTTCATGCTGCTGCGCGCAGGCATCCACGAAACCCACGCCCGCCGCGATGCCTTCGACCTGTATGGCCACGGCGTGAATCTGGCAGCACGCATCACGACCCTAGCCGGCCCGGGCGAAACCATAGTAAGCGCCCCCGTGCGTGACCACCTGACCGACACCCTAGACGGTGACATAGAAGACATGGGGGAGTGTTATTTAAAGCATATAGCCGAGCCACAGCGCGTGTACCGCATAGGCACAGCCAGCGCTGAGCCCATATTAGTGCCCGTGCGTGAATACGCCGAGCCGCTGCAGCCAACCATAGCTGTAATCCCTTTTGAATCGCGCAGCCACGCACCCGAAGATTTTGCGATTGGGGAGTTGATTGCGGATGGGGTGATTGGATTACTGGGACAGACTAAAGAACTACGCATAATTTCCAGACTATCAACAACGGCTTTACGCTCGAACCTCACGTCTTTCAGTGCAGCCCAGCGATGCCTTGCTGCAAATTTCATCGCAAGCGGTAGTTACATTGTTTCAGGAGACGAATTACTCGTTCAGGTTGAATTATCAAATACATCGAATAGCGAGGTAATTTGGAGTACGCGCATTAAAACAAAAATTGGAGATTTGCTACTAATCGAAAGCGAAACTTGTAGCCAAATTGCAAACGGAGTGCATTGCAGCTTAATGAATCAACAAGCTCAACGCGCGCTGACTCATCCAATACCTACCTTGACCGGATATTCTTTGCTTTTAGGTAGTATAAATTTGATGCACAGATCTAGTAACAAAGAGTTTCTACGCAGCCGCGAAGCTTTAGATCATTTAATTGAGCGCCATAAAAAAAATGCGTTGGTACGCGCATGGAGCGGTAAATGGCATATTTTGAGTGTTGTGCGTGGCATCAGCCCAAACAGTCGTCTGGATACGCAATGTGCTTTAGATGAAACGAATAGAGCGCAAGATATTGAACCTTCTAGCGCGTATGCGTTAGCGATACAAGGGCATGCCATTTGCCATTTAGCAAACGATCCCGTATCGGCGCTAGAAAAGATAAACCAAGCTATTGCGCTTAACCCAAACGAATCTGTTGCATGGCTCTACAAAAGTGTATGGTCGTCTATGTGGGGCACAGTCGATGATGCTGTAATTCAAGCGGAAAACGCGAAATCACTCTCCCCCATTGATCCCATGGCGTATTACTACAACATGATCTTGACGGGGGCCTATGCATTTGCGGGGCAGTATGACAAGGCCATTGCATCTGGCAATCTATCTCTGCGACAAAACAAGCACCATTCACCTACTTTGCGCGTAATCCTGCTTGCGCAATATGAATCCGGAATGATTATGGCTGCCAAGCAAACTTTGGCGGCACTGCTAAACGAGACACCACAGCTGACCGTACAAAGTTATTTAAGTATGGGCAACGGCCATAGTCAGTCGCGGCAAAGAGTAGCGACTGCTTTGCGTGCGCTGGGGCTTAAAGAAAATTAACGTAACCATTCATCAAAGGAGAAAATATGGCTTTAAATCCATTAAGCGGCGCTGGTAGCGAAGCATTCAGTGGGGCTGGTTCTGGTGCAGGATCTGGCGCGGGCAGTGGCGCTGGCTCAGGGGCTGGTTCTGGCGCAGGTTCTGGCGCAGGAAGCGGCGCTGGCAGTGGCGCAGGTAGCGATAGTTTTGGGGTTGGGCATGGCACACTCCATGAGGCACTCAGGCGTAATCGCGAAGCGATTTGTGATCCCGGGTCATCTGGCAGATACCAACCAACTAACATAACGCAGCTAATCGTTGGTGATTACACAACGGATATCGAAACACTCAAACTGAAACTTGCACGCTGGGAACCCTGGGTGATTGGCTACCTTGGTGTTCAAGATTTACTTACCCATTTATCTTACACAACAACAAAAACCGAGGAAAGTGTCACAATTCATGTTGACAATGTTTCTTCATTGACCATCACTCGCCCCACGCTTGACCAATTTACCAACGAGCTACCAGAGGTAATTGACCTAGCGCAATACCGCGATGACCGACAGAGCGAAATTCTGGTGCAAAGAAGTGATTCGACGCTGTTCTGGCAGTCCATATTGCCATGGAATGCGGCTGCGTTTCCGAACACAGCGGCTCTGCTCAATATTGCTATACAAACGGTCATTTATGTGCACATGCGCCTTAAGCATGATTTTGCGTGTTTGCGCCCCGATCAATTTTCACCGCAAGTGCAACCCTTGATACCAACCCCGCGCCACGGTGCTTTTCCCATGGGGCACATGGCCGAGGCTACGGTTACTAGCCAACTACTTGCAGCGCTCACCAAGGGCAGTGCTTCTGCTAACCAGCCTTCGCCTGAATGGCTTGCTCTGCAAGATCAACTGTGGAGGCAAGCAAGAAGAATAGGTGATAACCGCGTAATAGCAGGCGTGCATTTTCCGGTTGATATAGCTGGTGGCGCTGCGGTTGGCCTATGGGTTGCAAAATACATCATGTCAGTGTGTGACCAAAGTTATGCTAAAGATTTGGTAGGCACTAGAAGCTTCACAGCAGCCGATTACACCGCTGAGACGCGGCTAGCATTACTGTCTAGCAACACTAAACTTTGGGATTCTTTACCACTGAGTGGCACAAATGGCATTAACGTAACTTCAGTCTTACTGCAAAACCTTTGGCGTGATGCGCGCACTGAGTGGGAGCGGCTTGATGCAGTCGTATAAGTCAATCCCATCCCGCAAATTGTCGCGATTACAGGCGCATGATAAGGGGGACACATGGCGACTCAATTAAACATTCCTGCAAATTTCATAGCCAAATTCGATGCTTCATTTTTGGCCGCCCTTGCTACCAATTTTCAATCCTACAAAATTGATGATCAAGGGCACTCAACTTATGCACTTTTGGTTGAACTCGAAACCAAATTTGAAACCATTTTTACCACGGCATTACTGGCTACAATTAATTGCCGCGCACTGAAAATCGTTAGCTCACCATCTAGTAATTTTAGTTACTACTCTGTAGATGTTGATGCCATAGGCTTGTTGTTGATTGCGACTATGGATTTTGTGTGCAGAATTCAGCTTTGCGCGCTTTTGAAGCCTTTGCGCAATGACAGCAAAATACGCGCTAAAAGCTGTTTTGGTGATAGCGGTATCCTTGATATACCTAAGTCAGACGAAACCCATATCGTGGCATTGATTGACCACGGGTGCCCGTTTGCACACACTGCATTCCGTTCAATTGACAAAAAGTCGCTGCGCTTTTTGTCAATATGGGATCAAGACAATGCGCCAGAATTTCCAAAAAATGAGGGCTTCACCCCCCGAGATATTGGTTACGGTCGCGCCCTTACGCGCGATAATTTACAAGACTTCGTAGACCAAGCAACTGCTCATGGAATTACCAATGAAGAGCTGTGCTATGAATATGCAGCCTATAAAGCCCTGACACCTAGATGGACGCATGGTGCTGCGGCTCTAGGGCTGTTAGCCGCTAACGATGTATCACCAAGCCTAAGAAATACGGGCTCTGATTCTGAGCCCGGCAGCAACGAGAGCGATCAGATACAAAATGCGGATATTGTTTTTGTGCAGCTACCGCGAGGCATTCCACTAGCACCAGTAGCTGGCGCAACTGATCGCAGTCTTTTGGATGGCCTAGCTTATGTATTAGCCAGCGCGGGCAGCAAAACAAAACTAATCACCACTGTAATTGACTACGGCAGCTACATGGGTCCGCATGACGGATCAAGCATTTTTGAAAAAGCAGTGGATGCATTGGTGGATTCTGCAGCGGAAAGAAAAATCAAGTTCAACGTCGTATTTGCCAGTGGTAATGGCTACAACAAAGGAATACATGCGCGCATCAACGATCAAGCAACCGCAGGAAATGTGCACAGAGTTGACTGGTGGCTCCCCCCTGAAAATGACTGCTCTAATTTTGTTGACATTTGGCTGAATAAGCAAACCGACGCATTTACATTCGCAGTTACGTCACCGACTGGTATAGCGACTAAGGTGCAATGCTCGGCTAATGCCACCGGTGCTGCTACTTATCAAAACCTCACGAAAACTCTAACTATCGTGGTGAAACCACAAGGTGAGCAGGTTCAGATATTTATGCAAGCGGCAGCAACTCGATTTTGCATGGGCTTAGATGCTGCGCCATCCGGGCGGTGGGGATTGAGCTTTGAGTTCGACAAAGCTTTGGTTGGAAATGTTGAGCTGTACACCACTTGGGGCGGCAGAAACGCTGGTTTTCCACGTCGGCTGATGCCCAGTAAATTTTTGAAAGCACTAGGCTCAGCCTCGGCCAGCGTTGAGGTAACTGGTGACGGTAGTTTGATAGGCTCTGCTTGTGGTGATAAAGCCTTTTGTGTTGGCGGTTATCAAAAATGGGGATATAAATCGCAAGCAAAATACTCAGGAGCTGGGGCGGCGCGTGGTGGACACCGCAGCACCAGAGGAAATGACGTACTTGCCACATGCGAAGAATCCCCCAGCTTGTTGGGCGTGCAATGCATTGGCACTCGCAGTGCCTTAACCGTGCGGGTCAATGGCACCAGCGTTTCCGCACCTCAAGTGGGCAGAATACTAGCCGGTGGCCGAGCTTTGCCAAATCCTCCTGTAATTGGGAGGCCAATTCGAAAACCAAGCCTGGTTGCTGAAGTGCATATCGAATATAGTGAAGCACGGCTTTGAGTCTCGCTGTACTTGCCAGCCGCCCGCAACGAGTTTGTCGAATTTTGAATGGGCGAAAGCCTCCTAGACAATTTGCGGCAGTTTAGGGACTTAATCCGCAAACAAAGGATCGCTTTGCAGCCGGGCAGTGATGGTTTATTTGAAATCGCGTGAGTGGCATGGCATGCATCCTAAGTTGGTTTATTGGTGCTCTAAATAGCCGGTCTTTGCAATCAAACCCCACAACTCCTAAACCCCGCATAAATATCAGTGCGATCAGGGGTGAAATAGTTGCGGTAGTGGGGGTGGCGCATGATGGCTAGGGTGGCGGGGCACGCGCCGCGCAGCACCATGCGGGTGTGAAACCAAGGCTGGGAGTAGTCTAGGTAGGGGTGGGGGGCAAAGCCTGGGTAGGGGGCAAACGGGGTGCTGGTCCATTCCCACACCTGGCCCCAGTGGAACTGCGCGGGGCTGTGGCTGGTGGCGGCGCATTCCCATTCGGCCTCTGTGGGCAGGCGTCTGCCGGCCCATGCGCACCAGTCGTTGGCGTCTTGCCAGCTGATGTGCACGGCGGGGGCTTTCGGGTTTAGCGGCTGCCATTGGCCGAAAACTTGGGTTTCAAAAGCTGGGCGCTCACCTCGCAGCGCCCTGCGCACATAGCGCGGCAGGGCGCGGCCTGTGGCTTCTATGAATGGCAGGTATTGCGTCCATGACACCGCCTGTGCATCGATTTCAAAAGCGCCCAGTTGCACGCTGTTTGCAGCTAATTCGTTGTCAAACACGAAGCCTTGGGGGCTTGCCGGGCCCACAGCGCTTGCAGGGCCTGCGCCAAGTGTGTAAGTCTGCTTTTTTATAGCAATTTTGCCAGATGTCACCGTCAAATGGTCATATGCTGCTATTAAATTAGGACTAATATTAATACCCAACTCTTGCGCCATGTAGACAGCGGCCTCGGCGTGCATGGCTTCATGCAGCAACACCAAGCGGTAAAAATACAAATCAACATCGGTGCTACCCGCTTGGCTGAGGCATTGCAGGGTTTGGGTCAAATTTTGGGCTAAATACTGCTTGCAATCGGCGGCGGCTAGTAGTGGCAGATGCCAGCGGGTGCTGTGCTCTACTTTGCCAGAGTCATACAACTGGTCAGCTTGGGGCAAAACCGAGGCTAGCCGCGTGTGCGGCAGGCTCGCCGCACCCAGCGGGCGCTGCTGGTTGCGGCCTACAAAGTATTCTTGAAACCAGCCTACATGGCCCAGCTCCCACAGTGGGGGGTTGAGCGACTCAAGGCAGGGAACTTGTGCCATGCCTGCGTGCTCGTAGGCATCGTAGAGCGCCAGTGTTTGGCTGCGCACTTGGGGCAGCAATACGGCCAGCTGCGCGGCACTGGCGTGGCGAGCGGCCTGTCCGGCGGCCCAAAAGGCGCTGGGCTCGTGTAAGCTTGGGGCTTTGCTGGCGACTGTAGGACTAACGCCTGCTGTGCTGGTGTTGAAATTTTTCAATTTTTATCTTTTCATTGCACTATTTTCGTGCATTCGCGCTGGCATATGCCCGCGCAACTTGTATGGTCATGACAAAACCCCGCATTGTTATCGTCAGCCCCGCTTTGCAAGATGCCAACAATGGCAACTGGCAGACAGCGCGGCGCTGGCAAAAGTTCCTTACCGGGTCGCCAGCCTCTGGCGCGCCCACACCGCGCATTGTGCAGCACTGGCTTGGCGATTCGTCTGCCGAACAGTCGGACGAGGTGATGCTGGCCTTACACGCGCGACGCAGCGCGGGCTCGGCAGCGGCTTGGCATGCGGCGCGTGGTGTGGCGATTGGCAGATCGATTGGGCAAGGCCAAGCAGTGCAAGCCAAGCATGGGCCAAGCCCTGCGCCCGGCCTGTGTGTGGTGCTTACCGGCACTGACCTGTACCGCGATATTCATACCGACGCGCAAGCGCAACACTCCATTGCCATCGCCCAAAAGCTGGTGGTGCTGCAAGAGCTGGGGGCGCAAGAGCTGCCTGCGGCGCTGCGCAGCAAAACCAGCGCTATTTTCCAGTCTACCAGCAGCCGCGCAGCCTATGCCAAGGCCAGCAGCCACCT